>JBIKZR010000198.1:0-4288 GCA_044354635.1 Crocinitomicaceae bacterium
CTGTAAACCAAAATACGATGGGAATTTTTCTTTTTTTACAGGAATATCTTGCGCGTATCCGCAATTGGAAGCCGCAATCAAAAGCAGCATAATTAAAGATGCAACGTATTTTTTTTGGTTCATTTTCATATTCACAACGCGAAGTAACTAATTTTATTTGTCTTAGCGTGCAGGATTTACTAGTGTGTTGGTTTCATTGCTTCTACGGATTTTTTTTTGCGCATCACAATAGCCAATTAATGCCAATATCAAAGCAATAAAAGAAAGTAGAAATACAGCATAACGCAAACCTTTAAACGGGATAATCGGTTTTTTGTATTTTGCTTCCACCAAAAAATTGATTTTCCCTGCCGATTTGTAATCGTTTTTATGAACGCCAAAAAGGATAAAGGTTTTATTTTTACGTTCTTCGACTCCTTTTTCAAACCAAATTTTAGCAAGAACCAATTCTTTTTCAAAGCTTTCCGCACGTTCTACGTCTGAAAAACGAAAAACAACATAATTTTTATTTTCAGGATGACGCGTAAAATTTACAAGTCCTAAATCAACAATGTGGTCAATTGGATTCTCCATACTAGTGATTCGTTTCTAATTAAATAGTGCTATTAATCCCGAAACCATTCGGTTGTATATTCCAATGGTTTTCTGTGTGCTTTTGGCCATTCGATTGCTGGATAGCCAATGTAAAATAAACCAAGACATTTGTCTTTTTCTCCCAATCCAAGAAATGCATTTGTTTTTTGGTGGTAAATTAATTTTGGCGTTGACCAAAATCCTCCCAAACCATAAGCTGTACAACTTAAATGCAGGTTTTGAACTGCGCAGGCAACCGCTTCAATTTCTTCTATTTCCAGAATTTTCTCTTCTGGTTGGCGTAACATGCAAATCGCAATTACAACCGAAGATTGCATTGGTCGGGTAATCATTTTTGCCAGTTTTAGATTGTTTTGCTGCTCGGAAGGAGTCAATTCTAAATAGGTTTTCCCTAGAAAATCGCTCAAACGCTGCCGTGCATCTTCCGTAAACACTTTAAAACGCCATGGTTGCGTATTACCATGCGTCGGTGCCCATTGCGCGTTGTTTAAAAGCACTTCGATTTGTTCAGTATGCACTTTCCTATCGCTGAATTGCTCCGGATAGATGGTTCTTCTCGTGCGTATAAGTTCGTTTATTTCGGAAAGATTGAATCGCATTTTTTTAACATAGAATTTGCCTGTAAAAGTAACGAAATTTATTGTTTCGTTGCGCAGAATCCATCCACGCTATTTTATGCAGAAATTCTAATTTGCTGTGATAGGAATTTTCGATCAGCGGTTATTGTCGCGCAACTCTTTTTTTATTTTTTGAATCATAAAAAAGGTTTTGTCAATCGTTTGATAAGAACCATCCGGCATAGGTCCAAGTGCTGGAGCGGCAACAATATAGCCGAATCCATCGATTAAAACATAACTTGGATACGTTTGAATTTTATAGTTGCTCCAAATTGGGTTGGAATTGTCTGTTTTAAATTTTTCCCATGGAATAGACTGAATGTTTTTGGCTAAAATAAGGGAATCGTAAATTTTGTCTGGATAAATTGTTAGGAAAGTAATATCTTCCTTGTAATTTTCATAGATCTGTTTCAGCGGACCCAGTTCCTGCATATTGTTGCTGCTCGTTGGATCGTAGAAATGGAGGTACACGTATTTTCTTCGAAAATTAGCGAGCGTTTTAAGTTCATTTTTATCATTTTTCAATACAAAATCTTGTGCCTTTCCACCGGCAACCATCTCACTTAGTCGTTCCGATAGATTCTTTGCTATCACAGCGTTTGCTTCAAATAAACTGTGGTTTGCAACACTGTCCAGGATGGTTAAAATATTCGTTTGTGGAAAATCATTGGTGTAAAATTGTTCGGATAAAGCTTTTACCATTATCATTTCTCGAATCCGCACGTTAATGAGTGTATATTCTGCGCCGAGTGCTCGCATGACCAGTGTTGGACTACTTTTTAGCACGCCAAGATAAACACGGTTGTTTGTTTCCATAGACAAGCGCGGAATCATTTTATCGTAAAATTTCGTGATATAATTCATGTAGGCATCGTTGCGGTAGGCAACTGGTGCAAACTTGATGTAAAAATCGTGTTTTTCGTACCGATTTCTATCCGCCGCAAACTGAATATTGTCGGATGCAGCAATGGAAAAACGCACAAATGTTTTAAAGTATTGTTTGGGCTCGGTACTGTTCGTTTCGGTTGTATCCCGCAATTTGTATTCCTTTTCAACAATTTCTTTGAATTCGTCCATTTTTTTGGCAAATTCAATCGGCTGAATGTTTTTCAAGTGGTAGTAGCTGCTAATAAATTCATCTGACCAACGCTGGAACTGGAGAATCTTGAAATTGATATCACTAGAATCTAAATCAAAAAAAGTAACTTCAATAACATTTCCTTCTGGTCGGTACGGTTCAAACGCATCTTTTTCTGGCACATAAATATCGTAGGTTGCGCCCGGCTGAATGTATAGAAAAGCTTTGTTCTTTGCAGGAAGAATGGAGATTTTTTGCGTTTCCTTGATGCGGAATATTGCGCTGAATGTACTATCGGATTGCACAATAGCAGTCGCTAGCGTCGCTTCTTTATTACTGAAATAGTCTTCAATTTCATGAATTGTAATCGTTTGTCCGACATAAGATGGTGCATAACCTTTTACGGTAACGGTTTTGCTTTCTTGCGAATAAGCAGCGTTAATGGTAAAAATAACGAGAAGTGCAACCAGCTTTTTAAGCATTCGATGTCGTGTTTATTAGTAAAATTTCAATCAAACTAAATTCAATTATTCTACAACCGCAGTAATAATACTGTCCTCATCTGCAAGGGTAAGATAAAGATAGGTTGTGTACCCATTTTCATTTTCAATAATCCAATAGGGATCGCCGTCGGTATCCACTTTCTCTGGAAAATCAATGTCTAAATCGTATACTTTTAAAAGCTCACTTAAAAAAAGTTTTGTTTTCTTCGTTTCTGCGTAATAAAAAGTATGGTTGTCAAATTCTTTGTCTCTTATGGTGTACCATTGCTCAACTGGGACGAGCTCCGAATTTTTTTCTATTGTCACAATTCCTACTTGTGAGAATAGGCTGCTAGTCGATAGCAACGCAATTAGTATGAATAGAAAATTTTTCATATTATTTCAGAATTTATTTCCCAATGTATTGTTACTTAAACGAGTAGGTGGGAATTGGTTACAAAATGGGAAATATCGCCATTGTTTTTATAAATCTCCCGCACGATAGTTGAATTTATAGCGCCAAATTCCTGATCTGTCAAAAAGAAAACCGTTGTTATTCCGCCCAAAACATCGTTCATCTGCGCGATGGATTTCTCGTACTCAAAATCCTTTGAATCCCTCAATCCGCGTACAATAGTTTGTGCGCCAACTTCTTTGCAAAGATCCACAGTGAGTTTGGAATACGTTGTAATTTGAATCGCTTCGCCATGTTGAAAAAGGGATTGAATGTGTACAATTCGATTGGAGATTTCAAATTGGCTTGTCTTGGAACTGTTAATTCCAATCGCGATAATCAACTCATCGAAAAGTTCCAAGGCCTTCCGAACAACTGCTTCATGGCCTTTTGTAAATGGGTCAAAGGAACCCGGAAAAACTCCAATTTTTTTCATGCGTAGATAAATATGAATACGGAAAGATACTACAAATAGTATTAAAGAACACTTAAATCGCTTAGAATTTGATTCGGTTATGCGTCCAAACGAAAGAAACTAAAATAAACATTTCCGTATGTACGCACGAGCTCAAAATTCGGTAATTCCGTTAATTTAGTATGTCTTCCATGTTCGATAATCAGCAAACCATTTTCATTCAATAGTTTTCTGTCGAATACGATTTGCGCGATTTCAGCGTGGAACTGGTATTCATAAGGTGGATCGGCGAAGATTAAGTCGAACGTACGATCTGTTCGCTTTAGAAAAGCTAGAATGTCCGATTTAATGGTTTCTATCTCTTCATTTATTTTAAAATCAATTGCATTTTTTAAAATGTAACGCAAACAATTTGAGTTTGAATCTACTGCGGTAACTTTTCCTGCTTCTCTGGAAATAAATTCAAACGAAATATTTCCTGTTCCAGCGCATAGATCTAAAATTTCCAAGTCGAAAAGGGACATTTGGTGTTCCAAAACATTGAAAAGTCCTTCTTTGGCGAAATCGGTTGTTGGACGAGACGGAAAACTTTTAGGAATAGAAAATCGTCGGGCTTTTAAAAATCCACTAATTATACGCACCTTTTTT
>JBIKZR010000013.1:0-13656 GCA_044354635.1 Crocinitomicaceae bacterium
TTTTATTTCTCCTCCTGTAGATTTATCCTTGGAAACTGCTAATGGAACAGATACTATTCCTGAAGCTTGTGTGGATGCAAATGTATTATTTATAAGAAGTTCATGCCAGTCAAATTTGCCATTAACTGTTGATTATACCGTAACAGGAACTGCCATAGATGGGACAGATTTTAATATTGCTGCTAGTCCTATTATTTTAGCTCCCGGCCAAGATACTGCTGCAATTAATATTATTCCAATTGTTGATGCTTTGGCTGAAGGAACAGAAACAATCATTATTACTGTAACTTTTTTAGATGCATTAGGGAATCTTCAATCTATTTCGGGAACATTATATATTGCTGATATTGAACCTCTGTCAATAAACGAAACTGATTTGACTTTTCAATGTTACAATGAATCTATTGAATTAACTGCTATTGGTGCTGGTGGTTCGGGTGTATTTACATATGATTGGCAGCAAAGTGCTTCAGATTCCATTCATGATTACGTTTCAATAAATCAGAATGGATCTTTTGATTATTTGGTTACAATGACTGATATATGTCTAGGATCTATAACCGATACTGTAACTGTTATTATGAATCAAACACTTGCTGTGGATACAATTTGGTCGGGACCTGCAACCTGCGATCCAATTGGTTGGGTGGCAGCTTACGTTACGGGACAAACCGTAACACCTCAACATGGTATCTATTACACATGGAATGGACCAGGCGCTTCAAATCCAAGCTTTGTGAATGCTTCCGTTTGGGAAAATCTTTCTTCAGGTTGGTACTATATCAATATTGAAGACGCTATATGTACTGTAAACGATAGTGTTTTTATTGATATTTTAGATCCACCAGTTGCTGAATTTAGTGCAAATCCAACATCTGGCTGTACGCCACTAGAAGTGACTTTTACAAATACAAGTCAAAATGCTTCTAGCTATAGTTGGAATTTTGGAAATGGAACAACAATAAATGTGAATTCCCTTTCGAATCAATACCAGTCGTATACTTCCAATGCAACAATTCAATTAATTGCAGCTGAAGGTAATTGTGCGGATACTACAGAAGTCACTGTATATCTCAGTATTTGTGGTTGCACTGATGTTTTAGCAGTAAACTATAATCCTTTGGCAAATGCCGATGATGGATCTTGCTATTATCCTCTGCCTACGGTTGAAGCACCAAATGTTTTTTCACCGAATGGTGATGGTTTAAACGACTTTTATTTTCTCTCCACAACAAATACCGTTTCGATTGAACTTTCGATAATAAATCGTTGGGGAAATGTAGTATTTGAAGGGTCAGGAATAAATCCTGCATGGAATGGTAAAATGAAAAGTGGTGCAGATGCGCCTGATGGGGTTTATTTTTATAAATATACTGTCTATGGACTACAGAATCAATTTATTGAAGGTCATGGATTTCTCCAATTAGTACTTCGTTAAAAGCAATTATAGTATTAAAATAAAAAAAGAGAGGAATTCCTCTCTTTTTTTTATCCTAAAAATGCTGTTTCTCAGCTATCCTTAATACAAGAAATTATTATACGGATAGCGAACTTTAAAAATACGTTTAACTTCTTGGTAAATTTCCTCCTTCAGTTCATCAATATTCTCTTTGTCGGTTGCTGAAATAAAAACACATTTTGTATTGTTTAATTTTGACATCCATGTTTTCTTAAGATGCTCCAGCGTGTACGTTTCTTTTGAAGGTGGATTTGGGTCATCCGGATCTACTTCTAAAGGATGGTAGGCATCAATTTTATTAAATACTAAAATTACCGGTTTTTCGGTTTTATCCAATTCATTCAATGTTTCATTCACTACATGGTATTGGTCTTCAAAATTGGCATGCGAAATATCTAGAACGTGCACCAATAAATCTGCTTCTCTCACCTCATCCAATGTTGATTTGAATGAATCAATTAATTGATTAGGCAACTTTCGGATAAAACCAACTGTGTCTGTCAGAAGGAAAGGTAAATTTTCAATTACCACTTTTCGAACCGTTGTGTCAAGGGTTGCAAATAATTTATTTTCCGCAAAAACATCGGATTTCGATAACAAGTTCATTAAAGTACTTTTCCCAACGTTGGTGTAACCAACCAAAGCAACACGCACAAGCTGACCGCGATTACCACGTTGAACAGACATTTGCTTGTCTATTTCCTTCAACTTTTCCTTCATCAAGGAAATACGCATTTGAATAATCCTTCTATCCGATTCGATTTGAGATTCACCAGGTCCTCTCAATCCAATTCCTCCCTTTTGGCGTTCGAGATGCGTCCACATTCTTGTTAGTCTCGGCAACATATATTGCAATTGTGCCAATTCAACTTGTGTCTTTGCGTGCGATGTTCTTGCTCTACTTGCAAAAATATCCAGAATCAAAATATTCCGATCTAAGATTTTACATTCCAATTCTCGCTCAATATTTCGTAATTGAGAAGGAGAAAGCTCGTCATCAAAAATGACTAATTCAATATTGTTTTCTTTGATATATTCGCGAATTTCTTCCAACTTCCCCTTCCCTACATAGGTTCTAGGGTGAGGCATTTGTAATTTTTGGAGGAATTTCTTTTGCGTAAATGCACCAGCTGTTTCCGCTAAGAAATCTAGTTCTTCCAGGTATTCATTTGCTGTCTCTTCTTTAATGTCTGGCGTTATAACGCCTACGAGAATACATACTTCCTCTACTGCATCCACTGTAACGTGTCCTTCTTGCATAGTTATTTTCTCAATCCTTTAACGTATTCCACAATTTCTTGCAACTTTTGCTTGGACGCGGCAATTTCAGGCATAGGTGGCATACCATTTTTACCATTCTTTATAATTAACATTATCTCAGCATCTGTCGAATGAGAAACGGATAAATCCTTTGCCCCTGAAACGTTTGCTGTTCCATCTAATCCGTGACAAATAACACAGTTCATCTCGAAAAGTTCCTCTCCTGCCACTTTTGGAGCATTCTTTTTAGTTGCGTTCTCCTTTAAATTTCCAGAAGAACAGGCTGTTAAAAGAAAAAAAATGCTGCTACATGCAAAAAACTTTAAAACCATGCTCCACCTAAAGCTTGTCGAAACGGCCAAGGAATACTCGCTAGAATTAAGATTAATCCAATCGTGTACCAAACCATTATTTTAGTATGCTTTTGACTTGCAACACTTGCTTTTTCAGCTTTTTTGCGGCCAATTGTAACCAAAACTATTGCAATTAGCATCAATAAAAGGTGTTCCATTCCGTAAAATCTAAAAAGTGGATTTTTCATCCAACCTTCCGAGAAACTAACCTTTGGAGAAAGAAAATACAGAACAAATCCAATCAGTAATTGCGTGTGCAACATAATCATCGTGAAAAGATTAATCATTTTATCCTTCTTCAAGTAACTGCCTTTTCCTTTGGAAATAAGTGCGTTTACTATTGCAACGACCAATAAAATTAACGCTATCCATCTCAATCCGGAGTGCGCGTGTAATAAACCATTATACATAATTCTGTTTTTTTACAAAAATACACAAAAAAAGAATCGACAAGCCCATAGTAGAAATCCTAGCTTTTGATTAATTTCACATTCATTAAAACAAAAGAATTAGCCAACATCGAATATGAAATATGCCTTTCTATTTATAATTTTCATTTCATTCTGCTCCTTGTCACAGTACAATCCGCAAAATGGAACAATAGCTTCCAAGCCCAAAATGGTTGCTTTTAAAAATGCTAGAATTATCGTTTCTCCGGAAAAAACGATTGAAAATGGTACGTTATTAATTGAAGACGATCGTATTGTTGATGCTGGAATTATAGTGATTATTCCCGAGCGCGCCATAGAAATAGATTGCAAAGGAAAAACAATAGTTCCTGCTTTTATTGAAATGTATTCGAATGTAGGACTTCCAAAGCCTAATAGTCCAAACAATTCTAATCGTCCGCAATTAGAGAGTTCAAAACAAGGAGCATATTATTGGAACGAAACAATGCATCCAGAAACAGATGCGAGCCACTTTTATCAAATTGATCAAAAAGCAAACGAGGCATTGGTTAAAATGGGATTTGGTTTTGCAGTAACACATATCCAAGATGGCATCTCTAGAGGAACTGGTGCTTTCGTTTCTTTGGGATTTGAATCATCGAACAAACAATTAATTTTACCGAAGGCTGCCCAATTTTATTCCTTTGAAAAAGGCGTTTCCAAACAAACGTATCCAAGTTCACAAATGGGATCAATTGCACTAATTCGGCAGTTTTTTTATGATTACGAATGGTATGCGCAAACAAAACCAAGCGAAACCAACCTATCTTTAGAGCATTTGCAAGAAACTATTGCGCTTCCTTTTATCTTCAAAACTGCAGATAAATGGGAAATCCTTCGCGCAAGAAAAATTGCGGAAGAGTTCAATTACTCTTTCAATTTTCTCGGCTCAGGAAATGAATACATGGCAGTTCGAGCGTTAAAAAACACCAAAAACGCTATTATTCTGCCAATTAATTTCCCGGAACCTTACGAAGTAAAAGATCCGTACATCGCAAGACAAATTCCACTGAGTGATTTAAAACACTGGGAATTAGCACCTTCTAATCCTGCAATTCTCGTTCAGAATAACGTTCCAATTTGCTTTACAAGTCTTGGTCAAAAGGACGAAGCAAGTTTCTGGAAAAATATTCGCAAAGCAATTGAGCGCGGATTAACTGCGGATCAAGCATTAAATTCCCTAACGATTGAGCCAGCAAGAATTTTAAATCTTCAGAAAGAACTTGGCACATTGGAAAATGGAAAAAAAGCAAGCTTCACCATTTATTCCGCAAATCCGTTCGAAGAAGAAGCAAAAAGACTGGAATCCTGGTTGCTTGGAACGCAGTATATGGTGGAGAATATTGCAAAACAAGATGTAGCAGGAAAATACAACATATTAATTGATGGTAAGCAATTTCCGTTAGAGATAACGGGAGCGGACGGAAAATTTAGTGGAAAGATTCAAACAATCCGAGAAAGAGAAGATGGAAAAAAAGGACGCATTATTGTCGATACGCTAACCCCAAAAGTTTACGTGAATTTAATTGGTGATGATATTACCCTTCAATTCAACGTGGATGACAACAATTGGAATGGTAGCGTCACATTGCATGCAAAAGTCAACAATAAATTTGGAGTTTTTGAAGGTGACGGAATGCTACCAACTGGTAAATGGGTAAAATGGTCTGCCGTGCGCAATCAAAAGTCGGATCAAAAGAAAAAAGAAATAGAAACGCCTAAAAAGGACACTTCCTATTCGGAGAAATTATGGTTTCCAAATATGGCGTATGGCTTCCAAGAATTACCTAAAGCTGAAACAACAGTTTTTCGAAATGCTACCGTATGGACCAACGAGCAGAGCGGAATTTTAGAAGATGCAACCGTAATCGTTAGCGACGGTAAAATCACCTTTGTTGGAAAAGGTAATTTCGCCATTCCAGCTGGAGCTAAAATTGTTGATGCGAAAGGGAAACACCTTACATCTGGGATAATTGATGAACATTCGCACATTGCAATTTCCAAAGGCGTGAATGAAGGTGGACAAGCAATCACTGCAGAAGTGAGTATTTCAGATGTTGTGCATCCCGACGATATTAATATTTACAGACAACTTTCCGGTGGCGTTACCGCAGCGCAATTATTGCATGGCTCTGCGAACCCAATTGGAGGACAATCTGCACTTATAAAATTGAAATGGGGACATTCTCCAGAAGAAATGTTGATAGTCAACGCACCAAAATTCATCAAATGTGCGCTTGGCGAAAATGTTAAACAAGCAAATTGGGGAGATTATAATTCCGTGCGTTTTCCCCAAACGCGAATGGGTGTTGAACAAGTTTTCTACGACGGTTTTGCTCGTGCAATAGCTTATCAAAAAGAGTGGGACACTTATTCCTACAGCAAAAAAGAAGGAATATTAAAACCTCGAAAAGATTTAGAACTGGAAGTTTTGTCGGAAATTTTGCGTTCAGAACGATTCATTACATGCCATTCCTACGTTCAATCTGAAATCAACATGCTCATGCATCTTGCGGATTCCATGCATTTCCGCATCAATACCTTTACTCATATTTTGGAAGGATATAAACTAGCAGATAAAATGCTGAAACATGGTGCTGGCGGTTCGACTTTCTCCGATTGGTGGGCGTATAAATTTGAAGTAAATGATGCAATTCCATACAATGCAGCAATGATGCACGATTTGGGAGTTGTAGTTGCAATTAATTCTGACGATGCTGAAATGGGTAGACGTTTGAATCAAGAAGCAGCAAAATCCGTGAAATACGGCGGAATGTCAGAAGAAAACGCCTGGAAAATGGTAACCTTAAATCCGGCTAAACTTCTACACCTAGACGAAAGAATGGGGAGTTTGAAGGTTGGAAAAGATGCAGATATTGTTCTTTGGAGCACAAATCCTTTAGATATTCTTGCAAAAGTGGAAATGACAATGGTAGATGGGAAAATACTCTACGATGCGCATCGCGATGCTGAGATGCGCATTCAAAATCAAAAAGAACGTGCACGGATTGTGACAAAAATGCTAGAATCAAATGAAAAAGGAGAAGAAAGCAAAGCCTTCATTAAACGCAGAACGAAGCATTTTCATTGCGATACGCTCGGAGAAGAAGGATCTGAAGAACAAAACAGCCATTAAATAAAACGATATGAAAATAATTTACACACTGCTACTGATTCTTTTTGTATTTCCGAGCATTGGCCAGCAATCCAAAAGCTGCCTTATTTTGAACGGTTACTTACACATTGGAAATGGCGAGGTAATTGAAAGTGCATTAGTTGGCGTTCGCGATGGGAAAATTGCTTTGGTACGCAATGCATTAGCCTATACATTCGAGAAATCGGAATGGGATACTATTATTGATGTGAATGGGCAACATATTTACCCAGGATTCATTGCGCCAAATTCAACGTTGGGATTAACGGAAATAGATGCAATTCGTGCCACAAGGGATTTCAATGAAGTTGGTCAATACAATCCACACATTCGCTCTCAAATTGCTTTTAATGTAGAATCCAAGGTGATTAGCACAGTTAGAACAAATGGCGTGTTAATGAGTCAGGCAACACCGCGAGGAGGCGACATTTCTGGAACATCTTCCATTTTAGCTTTGGATGGTTGGAATTGGGAAGATGCGACAATTCTTCAAAACGATGGCATTCATGTCAACTGGCCGTCAAGTGTTGATGGTGGAGGTTGGTGGGCCGAACCGAGCGGAAAAAAACGGAACGAAAATTACGAGCAACAAAAACAATCGCTTTATCAATTTTTTGAATTGGCAAAAACCTATTCTAACATACGCAAATCAGAACAAAATGACCAACGTTTAGATGCGATGGTGGATTGCTTTAACAGTTCTAAACGCGTTTATTTCCATGCCGATGAATTACAGCAGCTATTGGATATTGTTGATTTTTCAATTCATTTTAAATTACCATTTTCCGTTATAGTTGGCGGATATGACAGTCATTTATTAGCAGATAAACTGAAGGATTCCAAGATTCCTGTTATGCTTGTTCGAACACATAGTTTACCTGAAAATGAAGAAGATGCCGTTGATTTACCATATCGATTGCCATTTTTACTTCAAAAAGCGGGCGTTTCATTTTGCCTTCAGAATTCTGGAGATATGGAAACCATGAACGCTAGAAATTTACCATTCCAAGCAGGTACTGCTATGGCATATGGATTAACGGAGGAAGAGGCAATTAGAAGTATTTCCTTGAGCGTTTGCGAAATTGTTGGAATAGATAAGAATTATGGAAGTATTGAGGAAGGCAAGTCTGCAACGCTTTTCGTTTCAAATGGGAATGCATTGGATATGCGCACCAACCAAATTAGTTTCGCACTGATTCGAGGAAAATTTATGTCGACTGATAATTTCCAAAAAGATCTTTACAAAAAATACAGCAAGAAGTACCAGAAAAATTAGAACACACAAACGTACCATTTAAAAAGAGAGAAATTTCTTTCTCTCTTTATTTTATACTTTACACAGAAACTTAGTTCACAATTAGCTGTTTAGGCCATGTTCTATTGCCTTTGACCATTTGAAGCAGAAAATAACCATCTGGAACATCACTTATGTCCAATTGTATAGTTGAAGTTGCATCCCATTGCCATACTTTTATGCTTCTTCCCGTTACATCAACCAACTCAATTCGATCAAATTCTATGTTTTGTTTCACTTCCACTTGAACACTATTTTGCGCTGGATTTGGATAAATAGTCCAGTTTACGGTTTCCACCTCATCTAATCCAGCAGAAACAGTAAATGCGCTAGAATAATAAACGCATCCAAAAGTATCGATGATTTCTACCGTATATGCGCCGGACAATAAAGCCGATATTGAATCGTTTGTTTGACCATTGATTGGGAAATCATTAAAAATCCATTGAATAGAATAACCATTCGGAATGTTTGAAGCCACTAATAAACCGTCAGAAGGAATATTAATTGTAGGCAAAATAGCAGGATTGCAATATACAGCGGTCAGCGTATCTGAAAAACTTACGCAACCAGTTTCATTTATTGCAATCACATGGTAAACGCCACTTTGCGAAACTTGATACGTGACGTCCGTTGCTCCACTTATTGGGCTTTCATTAAAATACCATTGGTAATTGAAACCCAAATCTAGTGTATTTAGAATATGTGTTGTAGAATTATATTGAATAATTGGAGTTGTTGGATAGCCGTATACGTGAATGGTATCTTCAGAAATCACAATAGGATTTGGGTAAATAATCTGGTGATTGATCGCGTAGTTGATATTGGAAGTTCCTGCGCCACAGCCATTGCAACCCGTAATGTTTAACGTGTGGCTTCCCATAAAGTCATCTGCACCAAGAATTACTTCTCCAAAACTTTCATCCGCATCCCAAATTTCGATTACATACGTAAACGAAGG
The DNA here is from genome assembly GCA_044354635.1 of Crocinitomicaceae bacterium. Lineage (GTDB taxonomy): Bacteria > Bacteroidota > Bacteroidia > Flavobacteriales_D > Crocinitomicaceae > M0103. The sequence goes on from JBIKZR010000013.1 coordinate 8,931, forward strand.
ATTTAGAATTATGCTTGTTGACCAGTTTACCGGTGGACTTTGATCGCCCAATATATTGGATTGGTAAATGTTGACATTATTCTCCTTTAAGATAAAGTATGCATCTGGCGTTTCGTAGGAAGGAAAACCGCCACCAAAATTACTCATGCTATTAATTGTAACATTTGTGAAGGTATACACATCCACAGTATCCAGATTATCCCATGCTTTGTATTGGACTAAATAATCACCAGGAACATTATACACCTGCGGAACCGGATTTTCTACCGAAGAAATATTACCATTGCCGAAGTCCCACCAATACGCTAATTCACCGGGGTTATTATTTATAAAATCAACAGTTATCGGCGAGCAACCGGAAGCGCCAACCATAGTAAAACCATTATTTGAGGTAATTACATTATTTGGTAAAATTTCCAAAAATACTTGAAACGTGAAAGGATACCCTTGAATTACTGTCAAATCCGCCAAAACCGTAACATCTATGGTGTAGGTTCCAGCCAACAATGGCGTTCCACTGATATTTGCGCATCCGTGTTGACTAACCTGCGGATTATAATTGCAATTATTAGCTGTATTGTTGCATTCCCAATTCAAACCAACGGGAAGAGAAACAGAAAGAATATAAAAATTTGTGAAATCGTAACCCAAAGTATCCAAAGGCATCACAAAAGTAATATCTGTATTGTAAGGAAGGCCAACATTTCCAGTTGGTAAAGTATCGGGATATATTCCAGTTTGCGTTTGGGAATAATCAATTGTACAAATTTGAGAATTTGCATAGAGACTGAATAAAAGAGCTATAGTAGTACTGATTTTTTGCATCTGAGATGAATTTAAAAATTAAAAATACAATAAAAATGGTGTAAACCAAATTTTACCCTAAAAATATAGTCTGTTCAAACTTCGATTTTTAGATTGGTAGTCTTGCATATTATTTCTATTTTTGATACTATTAGAATGAAAAGTATTAACTTTTAAAAAACAAAAAGACATGGCTTTCGAATTACCAAATTTACCTTATGCTTACGATGCATTGGAACCATACATTGACGCACGCACAATGGAAATTCACCATACAAAACATCACCAAGCTTACATTACAAATTTAAATGCTGCCATTGCAGGAACAGATTTAGAAGGGAAATCTATTGAAGAAATCTTAAAAAATTGTTTGGATAAACCGGCGGTTAGAAATAATGGCGGTGGATTCTGGAATCACAATTTGTTTTGGGAAATCATGGCTCCAAATGCTGGAGGCGAGCCTACGGGTGATTTAGCTGAAGCAATTGTTTCTGCATTTGGTTCATTTCAATCTTTCAAAGATGAATTTGCAAAAGCTGGATTAACACGTTTTGGTTCTGGATGGGCATGGCTATGTTTGACAGACGGAAAATTGGAAATTTGTTCAACACCAAACCAAGATAATCCATTAATGGGAGTTGGTTGCAGTGGAACAGCTATTCTTGCAATGGATGTTTGGGAACATGCCTATTACTTGCATTACCAGAATCGTCGTCCTGATTATATTAATGCATTTTTTAATGTTATCAATTGGGGAGTTGTTGCTAAAAACTATGCAGCTGCAAAATAATTAAAGATTCAAGAAGTAAAAGAAAGCTGCTCTATGAGTGGCTTTTTTTTTGTTTTACAAACTGATCAGCCGGAGAAAATAACTGTATTCGTCGACTGTCGAAATTAGACCTTGCTTAAATGAGAAGTTGGGTTTTAAAAAGGAAAGATTGGTTTCATTAATTAAAATTAATACTCCAACTGAAGCGAGAATAATCAGGTATATTTTGACCGAGAATTACACCCTGTTTCCTTAAACAAGATTTGGTGAATTTACAGCTTCAACAGAAACGACTTCCGGAGCAACCTTTTTAATTGCTTCTTCCAAACCCGCTTTTAGCGTCATTACACTCATTGTGCAATCGCTGCAAGCACCAAGCAGACGAACTTTAACAATCGCCTCATCTGTTATCTCTACTAATTCCATATCTCCGCCATCTGCATGTAAAAACGGACGCAATTGTTCAATAGCAGCATTAATTTTAACCGACAATTCTTCTTTGTTCAACTCTATCATTATACCTTAAGATTTGCGCGTTTTTGCACTATATTCACGTTTTCTATAAACGTAGTTACTAAATTTTCAAAAGCAATGGCAGAAGGTGTGTTTTCCTGAAAAACAGCAGGTCTTCCCGCATCTCCAGCTTCCCGAACACTTTGAACCAAAGGAATATGTCCTAAAAATGGAACGTTCATTCCTTCCGCTAAATTTTTCGCACCATCCCGACCAAAAATAAAATATTTATTACCCGGCAATTCTGCAGGAGTAAACCAAGCCATATTTTCAACAATTCCAACAACTGGAACATTAATCGATTCCATTTGAAACATGTTTACGCCTCTTCTTGCATCAGCCAATGCTACTTCCTGCGGCGTAGAAACAATTACAACACCATCCAAAGGAACGGTTTGCACTAAAGATAAATGAATATCACCTGTTCCTGGAGGAAGATCAATCAATAAATAATCTAGTTCTCCCCAATGCGCATCCGTAAACATTTGCGTTAATGCTTTTGCAGCCATTGGGCCGCGCCAAACAACCGCATTATCTTGTTCCGTAAAAAATCCAATCGAGAGCATTTTAATTCCAAAACTCATTACAGGATTTATCCGCGGCGTTCCTTCAACATCAATCATTGTTGGTCGTTCCTTCACCACATCAAACATTGTAGGCATGGAAGGGCCGTAAATATCGGCATCAACAATCCCAACTCTATAACCTGCTTTTGTTAAACCGCCGGCAATATTTGCTGTGACAGTAGATTTCCCAACACCACCTTTTCCGGAAGCAATTGCAATGATGTGTTTCACTTCAGGCAAAATTTTCCGTCTGATTTTTTTTGACTCTGCAGAGATTCCTTTCACGGTGCAATTTACAGTGATTTCATTTCCAAAAACGCGTTTTAAATTAAATTCGATTGCTTCCTGCATTCTTTTTCGTGCATGCATTGCGGGATTGGATACATTAACAAGCAAATCTATCGTAGATTCATTTATACCCATTTCCTCAACCAAATTGAGGGAAACAATATCTTTTTTTAAGTCTGGTTCCATGATAGACCCCAAGACTTCCAACAAACTTTCGCGATTTAATTCCATTGCTACAAAAATAATCAAAAAAAAAGGTTGACCCCTCCGAAAAACGTTTTAAAACTTTATTATTCTACTGTTTTAAAGGACTTGATGGATTTAGCCATGAGTTTAATTATTTCCAGAGAACTTCCAGAATCCTGACTTCTCAATTCGTAGGTTATTCCTCTGCTTATTTTTTGTCCATACACGTGGAAAGATTTATGCTCAACACCAACTCTCGGGGAAGCTTTAGTTGAACCCTTTACAAGGAGTGTTTTTTTATAAATAATCAGATCTTTTTCATCTAAAAGGTATTCGACACGGAACAACGTTTCTGCCTCTAATTCTTGGCGTTTACTATCAACCATATTTGTTCTGTCTCCAAAATCCTCAATATGCAGACTAAAATTTGGTCCAACGAGAATATCCCACAGAAAATCTCCTTCTTTGTGCAAAACTTCCACAACCGTTGAGGCGCCAATATTTGCAGTTTCATCCGGAAGCAAGATGGAAGCAGGAATTGCATACTCCTTCAAGCTCACCCCTTTAAATTCATAATAATCCTCTTCGTTAATTAGATTATTGATTTCCAAATTATTACTTTCAGAAGAACTATCGCAGGAGTAAAGAAACAATGCGAGAAAGCAGAAGAAAACGAAGCGTTGTTTGATAACCATACTATTAATTCAACTATTTCTTAATGAACATGTTATTTTAAGAATTTGAACAAATATAAACGATTTTATGTAGTAATGAATAAACAAAATGCCAATTGAATTGTTCACCCTGTATACTTGCGTTTTTACAGGCTGAAGAATCAAGAAAAATTAGTGATGGAATAAAACAAGAAAATGGCAGAATACAAAATTAAAGATTTGGAGACATTAACAGGGATTAAGGCACATACTATCCGTATTTGGGAGAAGAGATATGGACTGATCACGCCTGAAAGAACCGATACTTTGATACGCACGTACAACGACAACGAGTTGTCCATTTTATTGAATATTGCTTTATTAAACAAAAACGGGATTAAAATTTCCAAAATTGCAGAAATGAATTCTGAGGAAATTTTTCAAAAAGTCTGGAAAATAAGAGCTGAAAAATCAATTGATAGCAGTACAGAAAAATTAATTCTTTCCTTAATTGAATTAAATGAAGGGTTGTTTAAATCAACTCTCCAAAACTTGATAGATGTTAAAAGTTTGGAAGAGACATTTATTCATACGCTAGTGCCATTTTTAGATCGGATTGGTGTGATGTGGCTTGTTGGTTCAATTGATGCCGCACAAGAGCATTTTATCTCCAATCTTATTCGACAAAAAGTAATTTCTGAGATTGACAAATTACCCGTTCCACAAAAAACAGCTTCACCCGTAATGCTTTTCCTTCCAGAGCATGAATGGCATGAAATCAGTTTGCTTTTCTATCATTATGTTTTGCGAAAAAAAGGAATAGATACGATTTATCTTGGTCAAAGTTTGCCATATGATTCTTTAAAGGAATGCTTAAAAAAGCAAAAACCGAAAGCATTGGTAACTTCCTTTTTGACCTGTGTTGAAGAGAAGTTTTTATGTAATTA
>JBIKZR010000199.1:0-4280 GCA_044354635.1 Crocinitomicaceae bacterium
ATTTGGTAGAGCGTGTTGCTGCAATTCAAATTATGGGAATCGATAATATTGGTCTTGTAAATCGTTTAACGGAAATAATTTCTAAAGAGCACAATGTAAACATGAAATCCATTTCTTTTGAAACCGAAGATGGAATTTTTGATGGTCGCATAAAAGTATTGGTATACGATACCGATCACTTGGAACAATTGATGCGAAAATTTGAGCAAGTAGACGGTGTGCAGAGAGTTACGAGATGGGATACGGAGGAAGATCAAAATCCGCAGGAATCTCTTTAATTCGGAAGTGAATTAGTGGATTATTTCCATCCAGTTTTTTGGTCTTAAAACTGCTTGCCACATAAAATCAGAAATAAATTGCTCTTCTTTATTGAGTTGATCCATCGGATAGAATACACCGTCGGGTTTGTCAAAATAGGTAACTCCACGAACTTCACCGCTATCTAAATAAACGCGCAAACTACTTGCGTACAAGCGATTCATTCCGAGTCGCTTGATCACAACAGTTGTATCGGTTTTTTCTTCGTCCTCCGGGAAAAATATCGTACGTGCATTGCCATTGACATCCGATCGAACCAGTGCATTATCTTTGAAAAAGGCAGTAATTTCCTTTCCAGCCAATTGGTTATAGTATTTTCCGGAATCTATTTCCATTATAGCAGAGGCATTTTCGTTAATCAGAATTTTTTCTAGTAATGAATCATTCAGATGTATTTGCATTTTCACGCCTTTTAATTCCGCATTTTGTGCCCATACAATTGGTTTTTTATGCAATTCTAGAATATTTTTCACACGATCAAAATACATACTATCGCAAATCGCCTGCATCGCGGTATTGTATAGTTTAACATTAAAATATCCAACGGTATAATTCGGATTTCCCAAAGAATCATTTCGGTTAAACAAGGTGTCGGCGTGTAAATAAATTGTATCGTTTTTCTGCATTTTTATCGCCAAGGCATGCCCCGTTAAAAAGGAATAATTCGCTTTCTCGGAATAGAATGCATAATCGCTGTAAAATTCTAATGCTTCTGTCGTGTCTTTGAAATAAACGTGTCCTTTTCCAATAGATTGACCTAAAATTGGCTGATAGTAAAGGGTGTCGCCACGAATTATTTTACTTTCTTCTCTAATTTCAGCGTGTTGAATTAATCGTCCTTCTTCTGTTTCCACATTGTACCAGCCGCGTTCGCATTTTAGAATGGTTTTGCCTTTTAGAATCGTGGTAGGACCATAAAAGTAGGTGGTTTGTTTTGCATAAACATATTGGAGTGTATCCGTTTTCATGGAAAGATCTGCATTCGAATACGTGACTTTTCCGCTGAAAAAGAAACTGCGAGATTGCGGGTAAAAATAGCCTATTCTGCTCGTCAAAACCTCCGGAGAAACGATACTTTCTACTTTTCCGCCATGGCGATAAATCCCTTGCGCTTTTTTTGAATCGTATTCTAAGGTGTCGGTTGTAAGCTTGTACTCTAAATCTCGAACCCGCACGTGTCCCCATAATTTTGCTTTGCGGTTTTTTCCGTTGTAATATAAGGAATCACAAAACAAATTAATTTCATCTTTTGTAACATGGACATTTCCATACGCACGAACTTCTTGCGTTTTATCAAAATAGTGCGCTGAATCGCAATACATTGTGTTTCCCTGATAGCTAAAGTTTACACTTCCAACCAGTCGGTGCGCGCCGGTTTTTTCATTGTATCCAAGTTTCTCGGAACCAGGCAATAATTCAAGAATATTTTTTTGCGCCCCTAAAAATTCGGGAAACAAAAAAAATGCGCTTAGTGAAAGCGCAAATTTTAATATGTTCTTGAATGCCTTCAAATTTTAGTGATTCTTTAGTGTTTGGTTTCTATCTGGACCAACGGAAACAACTGTAATTGGCACTTCCAAATGTCGTTCCAAATACGTAACGTAATTTTTCAGCGTTTGTGGTGCGTCTTCAAAAGATTTTAGTTGCGTAAGATCGCAATTCCAACCTTCAATTTCCTCGTAAACTGGTGTTAGTTCGATTCCGTCCACATCGTATGGGAAATAATCTACTTTTTCGCCATTTATGATGTAATGTGTACACGCTTTAATCGTATCAAAACAGCTTAAAACATCTGCTTTCATCATCGAAAGTTCTGTAACGCCATTAATCATAATTGCATATTTCATTTGTGGAAGGTCAATCCATCCACAACGTCTTGGTCTGCCTGTTGTTGCGCCAAATTCTCTTCCTTCCTGACGGATCAATTCTCCTTCAGTATTGTCCAGTTCTGTTGGAAAAGGTCCGCTACCAACGCGTGTACAATATGCTTTGAATATTCCAATTACGCTGCCGATTTTTGTTGGAGCAATTCCTAAACCTGTGCATGTTCCAGCAGTTACAGTATTGGATGAGGTAACAAATGGATAGGTTCCAAAGTCGATGTCTAGCATTGTTCCTTGCGCGCCTTCTGCCAAAACTTTTTTACCAGCTTTCAATGCGTCGTTCAAGTAATGCTCACTGTCTACTGCGGGAATAGAACGCAATGTTTCAATTCCTTCCATCCAAGGACCTTCTAATTCCGTTAAATCGTATTCAAATCCTTCATAATGTTTTAAAATACCAACGTGTTTTTCAACAAGAATATCGTATTTTTCTTTAAAATTTGGCAGGAAAATATCGCCAACGCGCAAACCGTTTCTCCCTGTTTTATCCATGTAAGTAGGTCCTATGCCTTTTAAGGTAGAACCGATTTTATTTTTCCCTTTCGCTGCTTCTGATGCTGCATCCAATAAACGGTGTGTTGGAAGGATTAAATGTGCTTTTTTGGAGAGTAATAATCGTTTTGTGAAATCAATGTTAAATGGAGCAAGTTTTTCCAATTCTTTTTGGAAAATTACAGGATCAATTACTACTCCATTACCAACAAGATTCATAACACCTTCTCTGAAAATACCAGATGGAATAGTGTGTAAAACGTGTTTTATACCTTCAAATTCTAAGGTGTGGCCAGCATTTGGTCCGCCTTGAAATCGAGCGATAATATCATATTTTGGAGTTAGTACATCGACGATTTTCCCTTTTCCCTCGTCTCCCCATTGCAAACCTAATAGTACGTCCACTTTCATTTGTTAATTCTTAAAATGATTTATTGCTTCTGAAACTGTTGAATAAATAGAGAAGATCTCTGTTATTTTAGCGATTTCAAAAATTGTTTTTACGTTTCCCGTAATGGATGTTAACACTAAATCTCGGTTAATAATTCGAGAACGTGTCAGTGAGCGAATGATGAAATTTATTCCTGAAGAATTGATATGTGTCAATTGACCAAAATCAAAGATTAAATTCATGGCATTCGGCTCGTTTAAAGCGCTTATCTCTTTTTGTAGCAAAATTAAATGCTCGTCTGAAACAATCTTTCCTTTAAAAGAAACAATAGAAATTCCATTATCGGAAGATATGTTGAATTCGAGCGACATTATTTAGGATTTGGTGTCCGTATTTTTAACACCATAAAAATAGAGTGAGTGGTGTTGAATTGTAACACCAAAAACTTCTTCTATTGTTGATTTGATATTTTGTATGCGCGGATCACAAAATTCAATTACCTCACCAGTATCGGTAATAATAACATGGTCGTGCTGTTTGGAACCATGCGATTTTTCGAATTGTGCAATGTTTTTACCGAATTGATGTTTTCGCACTAAATTACAGGCTAACAATAACTCTATTGTATTGTAAAGTGTGGCGCGTGAAACTCTGTAGTTTTGATTTTTCATCTTCACATACAACGATTCAATATCAAAATGTCCTTGGTAATTATAAATTTCTGCGAGTATGGCAAAGCGCTCAGGTGTTTTTCTGTGCCCGTTCTGCTCCAAATAAGCGGAGAATATATTTTTTACTGTTGTCTGTAAATCCTGACTCGACATGTTCTTATCGGTAAACAACAAAGCTAGACATTATTTTGATATTTAATCGAAAGATAGTAGCTGTTTTACATTCGTTTTTCAACAATTCATTTCCATTCCGTTGATAACTTTCCTTTTTTATTTTTAATGAAAAGTAAAAGTACAATTCATTGCATTTTTACTAACTTGCCTGAGTTTTAAATTGAAATGCATGCATGTATTGCCAAAACAAATTTCCAAATCGCTTTGGGTAATTTTTATTCTTTTCGCTCTATTGGTTGTTTTTAGAACGAATTCTATCGACAAAAAGGAAATTTCCTGGGATGTTTTCGGCTATTACTTGCCCTTGGTTGCAACATTTCAGCACGACGATGCGCTTTTGAACGATCGTTC
>JBIKZR010000200.1:0-4268 GCA_044354635.1 Crocinitomicaceae bacterium
GGTTTGACCAAGGACATCGTCATGCCTCACACTTAATGTCAATTTATCCTTATCATAATGTCAATCCAGAACAAGGGGAAAAAGAAAGAAATTTAATTGCAAAATCACTTGAGCGCTGGTTAGTTCTCACAAATCAATCAGGGTTTGCCGGATTTACATTTCCAATTGGTAGTTCAATGTATTCTACTTTAGGACAAGGTAATAAGGCATTGTCAACCTTAAATTTGATGGAATCAAATGGTTTGATTCAGTCAAATACAATGTATTATGAACCAGGAGGTCCGGTCATTGAAACTCCTCTTTCAGTTGTCGAGTCTATAAATTATATGTTATTACAAAGTTGGAATGGAATTATCCGAATATTTCCTGCTGTACCATCAGCTTGGAATACTATTACAATAAACAAATTTAGAACTGAAGGAGCTTTTCTAGTTTCTGCCAAATATAATAAAGGCGATATTAACGATTTAAAAATTTTTAGTGAAAAGGGGAAAATATGTAAATTAAAAAGCCCTTGGGATGGGAAAACAATTATTGTAAAGAATCAAGCAGGAGAAAGGGTGTTGATAACCAAAACGGGTAATCATTTTGTTTTTAGCACAAAAGCTGGCGAAACATATACAATTACCTCGGCCATATTGCCAGAAATAAAATCAGGAAAAGTAGAGGGAGATTCCAAACTAATTAAAATTAAACTTTCTGAATTAGCTATACAAACGGCAAATTTACAGGGGATTAAAATTAGAAATAGCAATAATGTATTGATTAATATTCTTCAATCGAGTATTAATGTTGCTAATATGGAATTAGAACTTACAACAGAAAATCCAATCCTAAACAGCGATAATCTAACTTTGGATTATTCAAATGGCAACCTTCAATCAATAGATAATATTTATTTTGAGGAAATAAGTAATCTTACAATTGATAATTTATTGTCAGGTTCCTCACCATTGTTAAAAGAAGCTAAAACCAACACTGCGGGTACACAGATAGATTTGGTTTTCAATAAAGAAATGAAATCAACTCTAAATAATTTTTTTAAAGTCAAAAACTTAAAAACTCAAGAGTTTGTTGCTATTAGTTCAATTCAACTAAAAAATGACGATTATACAAGGTATATAGTAACACTTGCATCAAGCATTTATCTTGAAGATGTACTTGAGTTATCCTATTCAGGCACTGAAATGGAAAGCGCTGATAATGGCATACTCAAAACAATTGAGAATTTCCGAGTAAAAAATTTTTCACCTGGTATTCCACCTCAATTTATTAAAGGAGTAATCATTAAAGAAGGGGCTGCTTTGCAGTTGGTGTTCTCAAAAATAGTTGAAGATGTCAGTGGTCAAAGTCCTAAATTTTACATTAAAATTAATGGAATAAAAAAAAGTATTACTAGTGCGAGCAATTTATTTGACGTACTTACAATAAATTTAAGTGAAAAAATTAAATACGGTGATGAAATATTTGTAGGAATGGATAATGGCGAAATCACCTCAATTGATAAAGGAGTACTCACCTCCATTATAGATTTTCCAATTATTAATACAATGCTCCCAGGTTCTAACAGTCTATATACCGCATCGCAGTCATCTACAGCCTATGGTGGTGATGCTTCTAAAGCAATTGATGGAAGTACAAACGGTGCATTTTATTCTGGATCCCTCACTCATACAGAAGAAAATACACTAAACCCGTGGTGGATGCTTAATTTAAATAGCGTCAATACAGTAAATAAAATCAATATTTGGAATCGTACTGACTGTTGCTCAGAACGTTTATCTGATTTTTATGTTTTCTTCTCTGAAACTCCTTTTTCATCCTACGATCCAGCAGTCCTACTGGCAAATTCATCTGTGTGGAATTATTTTCATAAAGGCCCTGCTGGTGAGAAAGCATCAATTGATGTAAATAAAGTAGGTCAATATCTTCTTATTCTGATTCCAGGAACAAAAACCCTCGCTTTGGCAGAAGTTGAAGTTATTACAGGCACTTCCTTGGTACCTTCAATTAGGTTTACCTCTACAAAGCTAATAAACGCAGAAGCTGGAAGCACTATTACATTAGATTATGAATATACCAGTCCTGTTTCTGATAATTATATTTACTGCGCTATTAATAGATACGGAGATGCAACTTTTAATAGTTGGGAAGACGCTCTTGTTGCAGGTGAGGTAGCCTCAGCTCTTGGAGGTGCAAATAAAACCGGGTCATTTTCATTTAAAATTCCATTGAATGCCACATTATCTGCAGATTTGATAAAACCTAGAAATTACAAATTAGTAATTGAAATGAAAGAAAAAGTTGGTTGGACAAGGTTAGCTGAAGAAAAGGTTGAAACAGAAATTAACGTAGTAGCATCGGGAGCTTTAAGTTTAGATTATTTTTCGGAGGAATTAAGTAAAGTTACTATATATCCAAACCCGGTACTAGAGAGGTTAAACATTCAAAATTTAAAAAATGTCAATATTTCAAATATTAAAATAACTGATTTATCGGGTAAAGAAGTGCAATCTAATATAGATCTAAAAAGTGACAAATCCATAGATGTTTCAAGTTTGTCATCAGGCACTTATATTTTGTCTGTCAAAACAGAAAATGCAAATAGATTTATAAAATTTATCAAAAAGTAAGTCCATTTATCTCATTTGGAATTCAATATTTTTTGCTTTTTTGACGAATAGTTTCCTTTAAGCATTGCATTTACAAAGATAAAAACAGGTTATTGCAATGAAATGAATAGTAACAAAGACCGTGCTTGAGCGCGCACCAAGGATTAGAAAGTTTATTGTATGTGCCACCTATAAAATATAATTTTCAGTCATGAAACATAAAAACTTTTTTTACTTCTTTTTATACACTACTAAAAAAACAATTTTAAATCAACAACAATTAAAAACAAACAATTAAAAACAAACAATTATGAAAAACAAAATTACATTATTACTATTATTTGCCTTAACCTCCTTTGGTGTTTGGGCACAATCGCCATCAGTTAGTTTCACTTCAGTGCCTACTAGTACTCCGGTAGGAACAAGCATTACAATAAATTATAAATACTCAGTAGCTTCCGCAGGTAAACTTATTTGCGGTATAAATTTATACAATGACTGGACATATATTTCAACCGTCGGTTATGCTGAATTAAATCCAGCCGTTGCAGGCACTGATGTTGTGGGTAGCTTTACTGTTTTAATCCCAAGTGGGACTACGCCAACAGCAAGTTTAACTGGATTACAGAATTATAAAATAAATCTTGAATTAAAAGATGCTAGTAATAATTGGTTAGCAGGAGATTATTCTGTGCAAAATTATAATTTTACGGCGGCAGTTGTACCTTCGGTTAGTGTTACTTCAATACCCACAAGTACAAAAGTAGGCACCAATTTAGTTCTTAATTATAAATATACAGCTGCAGCTACTGGTAAAGTTACTATTGGCGTTTTCAAAAATGGAGGTGTAAATGCTTGGGATTATATCAGTACTGTTGTTTTTGACCAATTAGACCCAGCCGTTGCAGGAACTGATGTTACAGGAACATTCACTCTTTTAATTCCAAACGGAACTACACCAACAGCAAGTTTGACTGGCAATGAAAATTATCAAGTAACTCTAGAGCTAAAAGATGCTAGTAATAACTGGCTGGCAGGGGACTATAATAATGCAAATTACAATTTTACTTCAGCGGCAACCACTTGGACAGGAGCTCTTGACACTTCTTGGACAAATGCTAGTAACTGGAGCGCAGGTTTACCAGATCAAAACTCAAATGTTACTATTTCGGTTTCTGGAAATCAACCAGTTATAGCAAGCAATGTAAATATTAATACTTTGACTATCGCTACAAGCGCAAGTTTGACAGTAAATACTGGCTCTAACTTATCTGTTACGGATGCTATAACAAATGATGGTACTTTGATTATCGCTAACAATGCCAATTTACTTCAAGTAAACAATGTTTCTAATTCAGGAGTAGGAACAACAATTGTAAACCGTACTGGGAATTCATTAACTCGTAATGAATACGCAATATGGTCTTCGCCAGTGTTTGGTCAAAATTTATTGGCTTTCTCACCAGCCACACTTACAAACAGATTTTACAACTACAACGAAACAAATAATAAGTTTAGCGTTGTTGCAGGTGTAACTAGCGTTCCTTTTACAGTAGGTAGCGGATATTTAATTCGTATGCCAGACAATTGGGTTGGTACTAACGCTTACGAAGGATCGTTTTCAGGGACACCAAATAATGGAAATATTTCTAAAGC
>JBIKZR010000201.1:0-4259 GCA_044354635.1 Crocinitomicaceae bacterium
CCGGATGTTCAAGCGGTAAAATTAGGTCAGTTCGAAAGAAGCCAGAAAACGAGTAATTCCATGCAATATGTGGTTTTAATCTGTTTGGTGTTGATGTTCATAATTATTTCCTTGCATTACAATAGTTTGTCCCAGGCTTTTCTAATTATGATGGTCATTCCAGCGGGATTGGCAGGTGCAATTCTTGGCCACGGATTAGTCGGAATTCCGGTTTCTTTGCTTTCTGCCTTCGGAATGATAGCTTTACTAGGCGTTTTGGTAAATGATGCAATCGTGTATTTGGATCGTTACAACGATTTGATGTTGGAAGGATTTTATCCAAAACAAGCGGTGATTGAAGCTGCTGCATCTCGTTTTAGACCAATATTATTAACTTCTTTGACCACGGTAGCTGGACTTTTACCTTTGATTGCAGAGAAAAGTATGCAGGCCCAATTTTTAGTTCCAATGGCAACATCTATTGCTTTCGGAGTGCTTTTTGGAACAATTTTTATTCTCTTTTTCTATCCTGCGGCAATTTTGTTCTGGAACGATAGAGCAAGACTTGCAAAAATGATTTGGCGTTGGGAAAAAGTCGGTGAATTGGAAGTCGAACCAGCAATTATTTTACAGAAAAAAATAAATGAAATTGAAAATACTCTTTAGTTTACTGGTAGCCTTTAATGTGCTACTCGTTCAGGCGCAAACAAAATTATCTGCAAAAGATGCGGTATTTCTGGCTTTGGAAAATAATTACAAAGTGCAAGTCGCTCAGAAACAAGTCGAAATTGCTCAAAAAAACAACGCATGGAGTGAGGCCGGATTATTTCCAACAGTGGCATTGTCAGCGGCATTTAACAATACGGTTCAGGATAATTCCAATAACCCATTTACATTTACGCCGGGTTTAATTCTAGCCCAAGGATTTTCGCCAACACTTTCAGCAAATTGGAATATTTTTAGCGGATTTGCAGTGAAAATTTCCAAAGAACGTTTGGAGCAGTTAGAGGCCCAAAGCAATGGAAACGCATTGGTTGTAATCGAATCAACTATCCAAGACGTATTAAAGGCGTATTATGCTGCGCAATTGCAAAAAGAACGAGCGATGCTCTTCGCTACGCTGAAAGAATATTCGAGAAAACGGGTTGCTTATTTCGAACTAAAGGATAAATACGCAAAAACAACTTCCCTTGAGTTATTGCAGTTTAGAAACCAATATTTTACGGATAGTACAAATCATTTGATTCAAGAATTATCCCTAAAAAATGCCATGCGAAATTTAATGCTGCTAATAAATCCTACGGAAACTGCGGCCGATGGAAGTTTTCCATTTTTAACGGATGCGTTGGATTTGGATGTTCCATTGTTTGATTTAAATCAGTCACTGAATGAACTGAAAGGATCCAATCAAAATCTAAAGAACCAATATATAGCGATTGAATTACAGAAAAAAGCAACGGAATACCAGCGGTCTTTTTTGTATCCGACTATTTCTTTTCAAACGGGTGTAACACCTTCCTATAACTGGTTCCGAGATTTGAACCAGGACAATTTTAAAATTCAAACGGAAGTTCTTTCCTATTATGGAAATTTTAATCTTCGCTATTCCTTATTCAATAACTGGAAGACAAAACGAGCGGTGGAAGTTTCAAAAATTCAAGAGGAAATTGCTGGCTTGAATCTAGAAAGCATGGAAAAATCATTGACGGTTAATCTTACCAATTTGGTAGAAATGTACCAGCTTAGAACGCAGTTGGTTAGCATGTCGCAAATAAATTTGAACTACGCTACGAAAGCATTTGACTTGGCAAAATCTAAATTTGATTTGGGTACAATTAGTTCCATCGAATTAGCCGTTTTTCAAAATAATTTCCAAAACACCCTGCTTCAGCATTATGAGAATCTGTTCAATCGAATGGATACGTATTTGGAAATTTATAAAATGACTGGAAAAATTGGGCTGGATTACGTTAAATAAGAAACTAATCTTTTAGCACTAATTTCTCCAATTCTTTTTGTTTCTCTTTCAAGCTTCTTAAAGCGTCTTTTTTGTTGAATATCAAGAAGATGTAATGCCATTTATGGCCGATTCTTTTGGACCAGCGAACAAACGTGAAAGCGAACATTCCCGTTAGTGGTAAACTTATAAAATAAAGTAATTTGATCCATAAAAGAGGTTCCGCCACTTTTTCCAGTGCAATTAAAAACCCAAAATAGGTTAATGGATAAAGAATCAATCCAAGTAAAACGGAAATTGGAGCGTAGTATTCAACATATTTTGTAAGTCTTGGAACAAGTTTATCTGTGAGGTAAAATGGAATGCTATTGTGCAAAAATCCAAAGAGAAATAGTGGAAGTCCAACGATTAGTAAAACAACGGATAATGAAATTTGCCCTAGATATAAGCGCGAACGAAACCGACGGCGTATAAAATCCGATTGAATTTTTAACTTATTGGATTGCCACGTAATTTTATCTACCAGTTGCTGAATTTCTGCAATTAAATAGGGTTGAAACAACCGAATTTCCTCTATTCGGACCTTGATTTGCTGTAAAAAATCAGCGTTCTTTTCCACGTCTTTTGTTTCTTCTTTTTTATGGATAAAAGTATAAATCGCGTGAATTAGTTGCTCCTGTTCCTTGGATTCCGTCGTAACTAAAACTCTCTCGAGATGTAACCGAAACTTTGTAGTTAATTTCTTGGCCGCCAAGGAAGCGTTTTCCAAAAAATCGGGTAATAAATCTGTTACGAACAACCCTTTTTCTAGCGTTATCATCACAGAACTGCGAAATTTCTCCGCTTGGGAATAGAACAATCCAAGTGGAACAATTTTTAAATTTAACTTGCCCGAATTTCGGTTTTCTGCTTCTAAAGCTATTCTCGCAGTACCGGATTTTAATTGCCGCAATTGCCGTTCTGGAAAGCTGTTTCCTTCCGGGAAAATAACCAATGTTTTTCCTTCCTCCAGCAATTTATAGCATGCTTCAAAAGAGTCATTATTTTTAACTCCTGCAACTGCGCCATCAATTTGACGGTTAATAGGAATCATATTTAGACTTTTTAAGATTTTCCGTTTTAATGGTGAATTAAAAAAGGTTCCTTTTGCCATAAAATAGATTGGCTTCGGACAAACATTTCCAATTATCCAAGCATCCATCAGTGTATTTGGATGGTTTGCAATAATAATCATCGGACCGTCGTGGTCGAGAAATTTTCCATTCTTTACTTTTATTTCCTTGTAGTACAGACGAATTCCAATTCCAACAATAACTTTTAAAATACGGTATAACATACCCAAAGATAAGATACAAAATGAAATAATCGAACCCAGGTTCTTATTGCTTTGGGTTTAATTCTGCTATTTTATTCCTAAAACATAGAATCATTTCCTAACTTCGTGGAATGAATAATTTTCCAGTTTCGTATTTAAATAGCAACGATGGAAGCGGAATTCTTGCGTTTGGAGAAGGGGAGCGTTTTAGCATGAATGAAAATTCGATATTGCAAGATCTACAGCAGTTTATTGACCAACATGCTGGAAAATACATTTTTGGTTATCTTTCGTATGATCTGAAGGAGCAAATTCACCATATTCCCTCCAAAAATCCGGATCACTTGAAATTTCCGGAAGCTTATTTTTGGGTTCCGAAGAATGTTGTAAGATTGCACAATGAAAATATCGCGTTTTTGCAAGGTCCAAAAGATAGCGAATGTTACACTTTTATAAATGCATTTTTAGAGGAAGAAACGGATCAAAATTTCCACCATAACGCCACGCAATTTACACCACGAATTTCAAAGGAAGCCTATATTCAAAAGGTCATCCAATTGAAAGAACATATTCAATTGGGGGATATTTACGAAATTAATTTTTGCCAGGAATTTTATGCGGAAAATGTTGAACTGAATTTCCATTTGGACACCTATTTTAAGCTAAATGCAATCACAAAAGCACCATTTTCCAGTTATCTGAAATGGGATGAATTTGCCGTTTTTTGCGGAAGTCCGGAACGTTTTTTAAGGAAAAAAGGAAATAAATTAAACTCCCAACCAATCAAAGGAACTGCGCCAAGAAGTAAGGATAAAAAAGAGGATGATTTATGGAAGCAAGCCTTAGAAAACGATCCTAAAGAACGTGCGGAAAACGTTATGATTGTGGATCTCGTTCGAAACGATTTATCTAGAATTGCGGTGAAGGATTCCGTTAAAGTAGACGAGTTGTGTGCTATTTATTCCTTTGAAACTGTTCACCAAATGATTTCTAGTATTTCGTGTGAAA
>JBIKZR010000202.1:0-4209 GCA_044354635.1 Crocinitomicaceae bacterium
TGCAAGTGGATTATTGAAAAGTGTTTGCATCAGCATTCCAGAAACCGCTAATGCAGCGCCCGCAACCATTGCAATAACCAAGCGTGGAATTCGAAATTCGCGTGCAATTAATTGTTGTGTGTTTTTTACATCGAAATGAAACATGGAATCGAAAAATTCCCCCCAACTTAGTTTCAATTGTCCTGAAAATAAATGCAGCACCATTGCGCCAAGTAGCAAGATACAAATGGTAAAAAAGAATATGAAATCTCTTTTTTTTAAGGCCATTACTTGAGTTTTTGGTAAAAATACATCCCGTTTTTTTGTTTGAATTCCGGGTGCAAGATACGGAGTAAATCGGAAAGAACACGGTGTGGCTCAATTGCGCTCATTTCCCAAAAGAGATTTATGTTGGGGGAATAGCAAAATGTTTTTCCTTTGGAGAAAGCCTCGATATAACTTGCTTTCTTATTGCTTTTCCGTACAAGTTCTAAAGTTGAAAAACCAGCATTCAACCAATAGTCTGCTTTGCGATTTTCTGCCAAAACACTTTCTAAACTCATTTCAACGCTTCCAGTCCCCTTCGTTTCACCATAGCGGTAGTTTGCTTGCGCATCCCGAAATAGTTCTGCAAAATAACTTTCGCCTGCTGGAGCGTACCAAAAATCTCCAAGAACGTTTCCACTCAAAACAGTTGGTTTACGCGTGAGTTTTTTTGCTTCTTTTTTCAGGGATATATATTCTTTCTCCATAGTGGAAAAATAGGATTTCGCTTTCGTTTCTTTTCCGATGAGGTAACCAAATAATTTTATCCATTCTGCCCGACCAAGCGGATGGTTTTCTTTCCAATCGTAATTAGACAAGCAAATGATTCCTGCTTTTTCCAATTGCTTGGAATGCTGGAAATCCTGCCCAAAACCACTGTAAATAAGAACTTCTGCTTTGGAATTGACAATGGATTCAAAACGGAGCATTTCTTCGTTTCCAAAAGCATGAATACGTTTTTTCTTTAGTCCATCCAAAACAATTTTGTTGTGAATGTATTTTTTATCCAAAACACCAGTTATCACATCCAAACCGCCTAGTTTAAAAAGCATTCCTATATGTGTTCCACTCAATGTAATCATTGATTTTACGGGCGTTGAAATACGAATATAGTTTTTGGGTGTTTGTGTATTTTTTTCTGGTGTTAAAAAAAATCGCTTGACCGTTTTATTTTCCGGATGGTAAATATGCACTTTTACGGCGTTACCACATTCCAGCAGCTCTAGCGTTTTTGCATATTTTATCTGGTTTTTGTAACTATTTCTTTTAGTACTTGTGCTCGATTCCCTGCAAGCGGCGAGAATCATAATACAGGTGAAAAAAATAAAGCGAAAATTCATGGTTCAAATTTCGTAATATATTGTGATTCTTCAGCAAAATAGCACTGAAAATTAGGCATAAAAAAAGTCCCAGACAGAATCTGAGACTTTTACGTATGATAAGTTTGGATTATTCTCCAACAACTTCAAATTTGAAAACAGGCTTAACTCCTTTGTGAAGGTTTGCTTCAGCTTCAAATGTTCCAACTTCTTTAATTGGTTCATCCTTGATTTTAAGTGATTTACGATCGATATCGAAACCAGCTTTCTTCAATGCTTCAGACAATTGAACTGTATTCACTGAACCGAAGATTTTACCGTTTTCACCAGCTTTCGTAGCGATAGTAACCGTAACTGCTTCTAATCTAGTTGCAATTTCTTGCGCTTCAGCCAACATCTTTGTTTCCTTGTGCGCTTTTTGTTTCATTACCTCTGCGTGCGCTTTTTTAGCGGATGCAGTTGCAAGAACGCCATATCCTTGAGGAATTAAGAAGTTACGACCGTATCCAGGTTTTACCGTAACCACATCATTCGCGTATCCAAGTTTGTCTACGTTTTTCTTTAGTATTACTTCCATTTTTTTAAATTTATCCTGTTAAACAATCAGCTTATTTCATCATATCTGCAACATAAGGAAGTACAGCAATGTGACGAGCACGTTTAATTGCCTTGTTTACTTTCTTTTGGTATTTTGCAGATGTTCCAGTGATTCTACGTGGTAAAATTTTACCTTGTTCGTTGATCAATTTCAATAAGAAATTAGCATCCTTGTAATCGATAAACTTAATACCGCTCTTCTTGAATCGGCAATATTTATCTTTTCTGATTTCGATGTTAATCGGAGTCAAATAGCGAATGTCATTTTGTGCCATTTTTACGTTTTTTTAAAGGTTAATAATTAAGCCTCTGCTGGTGCAGTTTTCTTTTCGCCCATTTTAACTCGACGACGTTCCGCCCAAGCCAAATGATCTTTTTCCATTCTAACAGTTAGAAAACGCATGATACGCTCATCGCGCTTCATTGCTAATTCTAAACCTGCAACGACGCTGCCTTCAGCCTCGAATTCAACCATGAAATAAAATCCGGTTGATTTTTTTTGGATTGGATACGCTAATTTGCGTAATCCCCAGCTCTCAGAGTGCTTTACTTTTCCACCCAATGACGTAATTTCGCCTTCGAATTTCTGCACTGCTTCCTTTGCCTGATCATCAGACAAAACGGGAGTTAAAATGAAAACAGTTTCGTAAGAATTCATACTTGAAATGTTTATGTTAATAAAAAATTAAGGTTGCAAAATTAGTGTTTTTTTCTGATAATCCAATTATGTTCAGATAATAATGCAAATAATTACAGAAAAATTCAGCTTTTATTTAACTATTCACCTAGAAATAGCAATAATTTCCAATTGCTTAAACCTTTGTTTCATTCAAAATTACTAAATTCGCACACGCAATATTTTTGTTTAAAACAAATACATCAATACATTATGGTTTTCGACTTAGAAATGATCAAAAAAGTGTATGCCAAGTTTCCGGATGCTATTGAAGCTGCCCGTAAAGTTGTTGGCAAGCCTTTAACACTTTCAGAAAAAATCCTTTACGCGCACTTGTGGGAAGGAAACGCAGTAAATGTCTACGAAAGAGGAAAGTCTTACGTCGATTTTGCACCGGATCGTGTAGCAATGCAAGATGCAACAGCGCAAATGGCTTTGCTGCAATTCATGCAAGCTGGAAAGAAAAAAGTTGCTGTGCCTTCCACTGTGCACGCAGATCATCTTATTCAGGCAAAACTTGGCGCAAGCAAAGATCTTCAGGAATCCTTAAATCAAAATAACGAGGTTTTTAATTTCTTATCTTCGATTTCCAATAAATATGGAATCGGTTTCTGGAAACCAGGCGCTGGAATTATTCACCAAGTCGTTCTTGAAAATTATGCTTTTCCTGGTGGAATGATGATTGGAACGGATTCTCATACGGTAAATGCCGGAGGACTTGGAATGGTTGCAATTGGTGTTGGCGGTGCGGATGCTGTAGATGTAATGGCAGGAATGGCTTGGGAATTAAAATTCCCGAAACTAATCGGCGTGAAATTGACTGGTCATTTAAGTGGTTGGACTTCCGCTAAAGATGTAATCCTGAAAGTAGCAGATATTCTTACTGTGAAAGGTGGAACTGGCGCTATAGTAGAATATTTTGGCGATGGTGCGATATCTCTTTCTTGTACCGGAAAAGGTACGATTTGTAACATGGGCGCTGAAATTGGTGCTACTACTTCTACTTTTGGATACGATAATTCTATGAGAAGGTATTTAGCAGCAACCGGAAGACAAGAAGTTGTAGATGCTGCAGATAAAATTGCAGAACATTTAACGGGAGATGCAGAAGTTTATGCACATCCAGAAAAGTATTTTGATCAGGTAATTGAAATTAATCTTTCTGATTTAGAACCGCATATCAACGGACCTTTCACGCCAGACAGAGGAACTCCAATTTCGAAAATGAAAGCGGAAGCCTTGGCGAACGAATGGCCAATGAAAGTGGAATGGGGATTAATCGGTTCGTGCACAAATTCTTCTTACGAAGATATGTCCCGGGCTGCATCTATTGTGGAACAAGCGGTGGAACAAGGGATTTTACCAAAAGCAGAATTTGGAATCAATCCAGGTTCAGAACAAGTAAGATATACGATCGAACGAGATGGAATTATTGCAACATTTGAAAAAATGGGCACTAAAATATTTACCAATGCTTGCGGACCTTGTATCGGTCAGTGGGATAGAGCAGGTGCGGAAAAACAAGAGAAAAACACAATCGTTCACTCTTTCAATAGAAATTTCTCGAAACGCGCAGATGGTAATCCAAATACG
>JBIKZR010000203.1:0-4208 GCA_044354635.1 Crocinitomicaceae bacterium
ATAAGGGAACATTCCTAATACAGGGACTGTATTTCCCCAAACGCTAACGATTGGTAATTGAAAGCACGAAGCAATGTGCATCATTCCCGTGTCGTTGGTTAAGAGCACTTTCGACTGTTTCACAATACTTGCGGATTGTGCAAGATTATATGTTCCACAAGCGGAATAAATTGCCTGATCCGGAAACATGGATAGCAAGGAATCTGCAAAAGAAATATCCATTGGTCCACCGACCAAAACAATAGGAAGTTGGATCTTTTCGATAATTTCCTTTAGTTTCGTTAGCGGCATTCGTTTGGTTGCGAATTGCGCACCAATGGCGATAGTGACAAATGACTTGGTTTGCAGCCCAAATTTTTCCAAGAGGTTTACCTCATCCTTTTCAGAAATATAAAATTCACTTGGTAAGTTATCGTTCACAACGCCAAGTTTTTCAACCGCCATAAAATAACGTTCCACGATGTGCAGCTTTGGCAATAAATTCTTTTTTAATTTCACCAAAAGCAATTTCTGCCAATTCAATTTTGGAAACGTGTATACCGGCTTACCAAGTTTGATTCTTAAAGCTAAGGTTCTAGCATTTTTATGCAAATCAATGATGTAATCGTATTGTTCAGATTTCAGTTCTTGCAGCACCTCCGAAATACGCGAGTCAATTGTAAAAATGCGATCAATATGCGGATTGTTTGCTACAACCGTTTTAAATCCAGCTTTTGTAAGAAAATGAAGTTCAACGGCAGGAATTTGTTTTTTTAGGGCACGCAAAACAGGTGTTGTTAAAACAATATCGCCAATGGAACTAAAACGGATTACCAGTATCTTCATTTCAAAAACTTTATTCTATTTTGACGCATGTGTTTTCCAAATCTCAATGTATTCATTCGAATTTCTAGGATTTAACTCCCGTAAAACAACATCGATACTACTTGGAAAACATTTCATAGCTAGAGTCATTTTTGGATAAATACTTTTATATGCCTTAATTCTCTCCGATAAGTTTTTTTCATCGAAAAAGTAGATGTAATCATAATTTAAAGAGGAATCCTCCAGTAAACTTTGTGTTGAGTCGATGCGCAAAGTAAAACTAATTTGCCAATCTTGTGCATAGAATTTTGGCAGCATAGATACGTGCTGACTCGAAGATCCTTCCAGTAAGATGCGCGATTTAACCGATTTGGTTTTGTACAAATAATACATGGACTCCACACGTGATTTCTTGGAATATGTTGTTATTGAAAAAAGCAGAAAAGGAATGTTTAGTGTTACAAAAATAACCATTGAAATACGCCAGATTTTTACTTTCCATTTAGATTCCTTCCATAAATCGTAACCCATTATGCCTAGTATGATGAAAAATGGCAAAACAGACAATATAAAGCGTTCTTGTCGATTTGGATAAATGGTGTGGAACACAATAAATAAAATTGTAGGAAGAAACAGAACAGCATATTTCTTGTAGGATTTGAAAAAACCTGCAAGTATTACTATTCCCATTGGAATAAATAAACATGCCGTTAAAACAAGAAAATACATGAAATAATTTTGATTGGGAAGATAGGCAGTACCTTCTTTCATGTTATAGGTAATGTAGCTTATTAATTCAGCGAACGGATATCCCCAAATTAGGTAATCCACCAAACCTTGTGTTAAAACGAAAATAAGTAAAACGCCCAAAGAGAAGGCCATAAATAGTTTAAATTTCCAACGAAAGAAAAAATACGCTGCGATTCCAATTGCAAAAACACCTATTTGGTATCGAAATGAAACAGCCATTCCAATAGCTAAGCCGGCGAAGAAAAAATAACTCGCTTTCTCGTTTTTTACAATAAGCCAAACGCCATACACAAGGAAAGGCAAAGCAGCAACTTCAACTAAATTTCTAACCGAAACAAAAGGCATAATCCACAGTAATGCCAGTATCCAGCCAACTTTGACGGCCAACTTTTTGTTGGATAATTTTTCAGTGATTTTAATACCAAACCAACAAACAACCAACGAAGCAAATGCTAAAATTAAACGGTTGAAAAACATTAAAATCTTTGGATCTGCTACTCCAATCCATTTCATAACCACAAAATAGATGTAATTCAATCCAACATAGGTAAAACTATGCCCTTCTGGTGCGCCAAGATTTCCTTTCGACCATGGCAGCCAACTATTGTAATCAAATCCATCTGCCCAAGAAGCAGCAGCTTCAATAATCAAAAAGTGATCATCGTGCATGCCATAGCCTTGTGAAAAGATTACCGCAATCAATCGAACAAAGATTGCTGCGAAAAGTATGAACTTGAAGGAGTGAAACTTATCGGATGAAAACATTTTAAAGATTCTTATATTCGTTATAAACCAATGACATAAAAGAATGACATCGTTTTTGTTCCTTTTTGAGTGCGGAATTATTCATGGTGTTATCCAAATAATTCTTTGCATCCATGTGGTAACTAAAATTTCCATTCTCTGAAATCCAACCATAACCTCGGTTAATTGTGTGCAACGCAAATTGTGGGCAAGCCGGATTCAACAAATCTTTACTCCAAGTATACTTTTCGAAATCGCCATTCATTTGGTACAATAAAGTACGCACAATATCCGCCTGCGAACCAAGTGTTTCAATTTTTTGTCCACGGAATTCTTTTTTAAGCGGTTCACCGAAAAGTAATAGTGGAATATGAAAATAAGCGCCCAAATTAGGATTTTGAATTGCTGCGGAAGCATGGCCATGGTCTGCAACCAGCACAAAAATTGTGTTTTTATACCATGTGTGCGTTTTCGCTTTCGTCAAAAAATCATTCAAGCATTTATCGGCATAAAACAAGGAACTCATAAAGTCAGCTTCTTGGCCTTTCCATTTTTCCGTCTTTCGATTTGGATAATCGTAAGGCGAATGTGTACTTCCCGTGAAAGCGCAATGCATAAATGGCCCTTTTGTTTTGTCCATCTTATTTAAAAGTATTCTGTATAAATCTTCATCGTAGTAATTCAGTTTACCACGTTTCAAGTTTTCCGGAAAGTTGTTCTCATCTTCGACAACATCAAAACCATGATCCATAAAATAACCACCAATATTCCCGTATTTCAAATCTCCGCTAAACAAATAATGGGATGTGTAGCCCCATTTCTTCAAGTCTTGGTTGAACGATGGGATTTTGCGGTGTTTATCTGGCTGCATGGAAATAGAAATCTCTGGCAATGCAGGATATCCGCTAAAAATACTTGAATTTCCAATTTCAGAAGTTCCGCCAGTTGCATAAATATTTGTAAACAACAAACCCTCTTTGCTCAGTCGATCAAAATTAGGGGTTGCGCCTTTTTGACCAGAAATACTTGAAATTGCGTTTGCAGACCAACTTTCCAAAATAATAAAAACAATGTTCGGACGACTATTTGTAAATATTTTTCGTTCGTGCTCTATGGGATAGGAATAGAAATCCTTTAATTCATTTTTGGATTCAACCTCCGAAATAATCGGAAATAGTGCGCCAATTTCACTTCTATTGAATAACAGAAAACTTTTCGCGAAGAAATAGACAGAATTTACAGATAAATCATTTGCTGCATATTCACTAGAATAGTAGGCTGAATCAATATTGATAGGGATTTGTTGGGTTCCTCCGCGGGCTAAAACTAAAAAACTACTGCCGAAAATAGCCAAAATCAACATTCCAATCGGAATTCTAACAAGGAGATTTAGCTTATTTGAGATGGAATCCAGCTTAAAGAAAAAGCGCATGAATTTAAATCCAAAAACTATTTCTAGAAAAGCATAAACGACAAACCAGATTGTCATGCTATAATCTGCGGTTCGAAAAACTTCATCCGGATTTAAAAGATGTGTAAAAACGCGCGTTGTTAATTTATGGTTCCATTCTGTGTATGCATTGATTTCGCCACCATGAATCATGGCACAAATTACTATTTCAAAAAATAAACTGGCATAAAAAGCAAACCGCGACCACTTTCCAGGCTTTAAGAAATAGATGAAAATAAAAATAAGTGGCAAAAAACTCAGTAAAGCTGCCGTTGCCAAATCCAATCGAATGGAATATACGAAGGCCATCAGCCAATCTAAAATGGAGACTTTTGCAAACTTATCCCAATTATGAATAGAAAATAAAACCCTTTGAAAATCAAAAATCACCAGCCAAAATAGCAGCAACTTTAGGATTGTTAAGATGGATTGCTTTATTAAATTCATACAACAAAGATAA
>JBIKZR010000204.1:0-4206 GCA_044354635.1 Crocinitomicaceae bacterium
ACTTCCTTTTGAAAAGTACTGTCAAATCCAATAAATACGATACTATTTATTGGATTGGAAAAGAAATATTCATCTTTAAGCGTGTGTTTAATAGTACTCAAACTATTTTTGGAAGTGAATACCGGATGGTCATAAACAGTGTCTCTTCCCGCCGACCAAAGTTGTTTTGATGATTTATCTCGACCATCAAATTCTTCCCAATTACAGCTTTCACTGGTAACCATTATTGCCGTATTATTGGAAAGTAAAATAACGCTGTCTAAATTGGAATTACGCACAAAACGTTGGGGAGCCATCCCGAAATTCGAAGTCAGAATAGAAGACTTTGTGTTTTCGAGCGCACGTGCGAAAGTTCTGTTTGAGCCACTGTGACTTTTATGTGCAATTAATCTTGTTTGACTTTGACTTACCGTAGAATAAAGGAAAATCAGGCTGAATAAAAAATGAGAAATTTTCATAAATGTAGTTTTTCAATGCTACTACATTTCAAACAATTATTCGTTCAATTGACTTTAATTTTTTTTTAGAAAAAAATGGTAAGCATTAGATGATTATTCCGAATCTGGTTCAATGTGAATGAGGATATCCGTTACTTCGGGTAAATCTATTTTTAATTTATCCTTGACGGAATGAGCAATTGAATGCCCTTCCACAACACTTAGTTTTCCGTCTACAATCACATGTAAATCAACGATATAGCTCATGCCCATTTTCCTTACTAAACACTTTTCTGTTCCAACAACACCGTTAATTAGACTGCTGCTTTTTCGTATTTGATCAATTAAATCGTCGTGTAAATGTTCGTCCATTATTTCACCAAGTGCGGGGCGAAAAATCAGGTAGGCATTGTATACAATAAACAATGAAGCAATTAGCGCAGCCCAATCGTCCGCTGCTTCATATCCTTTTCCCATGTAAATTGCGATGGAAATTCCAATAAAAGCCATTAAGGAAGTAATTGCATCGCTGCGATGGTGCCAAGCATCCGCTTTGAGAGAGGTGCTTTTTGTCTCATTACTTTTCTTATTTACGTATTGAAAAGAAATTTCTTTGAAAATAATGATGAGTCCTAAAACTACCAAGGTGAATGGTTCTGGCTTACTTTGTGGTTTTTGAATATTGTGAATACTCTCAATAAAAATGACCGTTGCCGAAATCAATAAAAATCCAACTACTGCAAACGTAATAAGTGGCTCTGCTTTTCCATGTCCATACGGATGATTTTCATCTGGCGGTCGGGAAGCATATTTTAACCCAAATAATACAAGAATAGAACTGAAAATATCTGTCGTGGATTCAATAGCATCTGCAATCAAAGCGTAAGAATTGCCAAAAAAACCTGTAATTCCTTTCGCAATAGCTAAAAAAGTATTTCCTAAAATGCTAATATAGGTCGCTTGGATAGCTTTCTGACTGTTATTTTTTGGTTCTTTCATTCTTTTGCAAACCTACATTTTATTTTACCATAATTCAATAGAAGAGTATTAACATTTTTAAGCGGATAAATCTGCTGATTTAGTATACAAAGCGAAGTAAATCGTCGTAATTTTATACAAAATACAATTTATGAAATTAGGCACTCCAAAATCAGTAAAAGAAATAGCAGAAATAATTGGTTGCGAATTTATAGGTGATCCAAACCACAGTGTAAGTGGTATCAATGAAATTCATGTCGTGGTGCCAGGCGATTTAGTTTTTGTGGACCATCCGAAGTATTATCAAAAAGCATTAAATAGCGCTGCTACAACTATCTTAATTGACCAAGAAGTCGCTTGTCCGGAAGGGAAAGCTCTTATTATTTCTAAAGCTCCGTTTGATGATTTTAATCGATTGACGCGTTTTTTTTCTCCCTACAAACCCCAAAACACTCCAATTGGAGATAATTGTGAAATTGATTCTTCCGCAATAATTTACCCGAATGTGTTTATTGGACACCGCGTGAAGATTGGTAAAAATGTAACTATTCATCCTGGCGCATGTATTTTGGACGATTCCACCTTGGATGAAAATGTTATCGTTGGACCAAATACCGTCATCGGACATTATGCGTTTTATTACAAAAAAAAACCAACTGGATACGATCGCATGCATTCTTGCGGTGGCGTGCACTTGCATAAAGATGTAGAAATCGGTGCCTTGTGCACAATTGATTCCGGAGTTTCTGGGATTACAACAATTGGCGAGGGAACAAAAATTGACAACCAAGTGCATATTGGACACGATACTGTAGTTGGAAAGCATTGTTTAATGGCTGCGAATGTTGGAATTGCCGGCTGTGTTCGAATTGAAGATAAAGTTACTATTTGGGGACAAGTTGGATGTGCGAGCGATGTTACTCTTGGAGAAGGGGCAATTATTCTAGCACAATCCGGAATTTCAAAAAGTTTGGAAGGTGGCAAAACCTATTTTGGAAGTCCTTGTTCGGAAGTGAAGGAAAAATTTAGAGAAATGGCAGCTTTGCGCCGCCTACCTCAAATTTTGGATAAATTGTAATGCGGGATAAACTAGTAAAGAATTTAGAGAATCAAATAAAAGTTAAGGATTTCAAATTAAATTCTTTGCTGGAAATCACGACCGCAATCAATTCTAATTGCGGGGTTGATCAATTGATTCGTATTTATGCGTTTATTTTAAAAGAGCAACTGGGATTCCAACGGTTTATTTTGTTTAACGAACAAGAAGATTGGAATTGTCTCTTAAAGGTTGGATTCAAAGGGAAAGTTAAGGATATTGATGTCAAACGGGATCTGTTTCGATTCAAAGAAATCACCGTAATTGAATCTTCCCAATCCAAGTTGCTGGCAGAATTCGACGTAATTATTCCGGTGTATCACAAAGAAAAACCGCTTGCCTATTTATTACTTTCTGGAATAAAGAATACCGAAACGGACACCACCGAAAACAAAGCCGACAGAAGTTTTGTGCAAACCCTTACAAATATTATTGTTGTTGCGATTGAAAACAAGCGTATGGCAAAGCAAAGTATAGTGCAGGAACGAATCAAAAAGGAATTGGAAGTTGCCTCTGAAATGCAGAAATTATTATTCCCTTCTGACCTTCCTTCCAACCGAAGAATGGATATCTCAGCCAAATATACTCCGCGCCATGAAGTTGGTGGAGATTATTATGATTTTATTCCTTTAGGTGATGATGAGTACATTATTTGTATCGCTGACGTTTCAGGAAAAGGAATTGGTGCAGCAATGCTGATGGCAAACTTTCAGGCCACTATTCGAACCTTATTCAATTACCAGCGTTTTGAAATGGAATTCCTAATGGAGGAATTGAATAAAAAAGTCATGAAAAGCGCCAAAGGAGAAAAGTTTATCACCTTTTTCATCGCACACTACAATGCAACTTCGCGAGAATTGAAATATGTCAATGCAGGCCACAATCATCCATTTATAACCAATGGTCGAAAGGTAGAAATGCTTTCGGAGGGTTGCATTGGACTTGGAATGTTAGATGAATTGCCTTTTATACATATTGGAAAAAAAATATTGAAACCAAATACTACTATTGTCCTTTATACGGATGGAATTGTGGAATTGGAAAACGACAAGGAAGAGTATTTTGGCACAGAAAAACTGGTGAAATTGGTTCACAGCTATTACCCACTAAAAATGGAAGACATGAATAATTTGATTTTCTCGAAACTGGATGAGTGGCGAGGTGATCTTAATTTAGTGGACGATACTGCAATTTTTAGTTGCCGATTTTTTTAAATCTTTTAGTTCTTTTTTTAGCAATAGAGTGTATTTTTCAGCGCCTATATTATTAAGGTGAATATGATCATACCATAAATTAGATTTTTTAAATAAATAACTATACTTCAAACTGAAATCAATGTATTTAATGTTGTTGATTGTGCAATATTTTTGAATCATTAGTGACCCTTTTTTAAATAATTTTGGTAAAAAATAGTTGGGACCATTTATTACAACTAATTGAATATTATTTAATTTACACAGTTTTTTTAAATGGTTCAATTTTATGAAGAATTCGGAATTAATTCCCGAAAGTTTTATTGCTTTCATTTCTTTAATACCACTAAATAATCGCACGCTATCGCCATCGCTTTTCATTTTCGGAAAAAAACCATTCTTTGAGGTTGTACAAATTTTTTGAAATGGGTTGGTAACAATTGTGAAATTTTCTCCATTGAAACGATAGGACGAAAAAAGGTATTTATATTTCTCTAAAGCA
>JBIKZR010000205.1:0-4197 GCA_044354635.1 Crocinitomicaceae bacterium
CATGTAGATCAGCAATGAAAAACGCAGGTTTATCCACTAGTGATATCGACGAAGTGATTTTAGTTGGTGGATCTACACGAATTCCAATCATTCAAGATGCTGTTCAAAGATTCTTCGGAAAATCTCCATCTAAAGGAGTTAATCCAGATGAAGTTGTTGCAATTGGTGCTGCTATTCAAGGTGGTGTTTTAACAGGTGAAGTAAAAGACGTATTGTTATTAGACGTTATTCCTCTTTCTGTTGGAATTGAAACAATGGGTGGTGTTTTCACAAAATTAATTGAAGCGAACACAACTATTCCATCTAAGAAATCAGAAGTTTTCTCAACAGCATCGGATAGCCAACCATCGGTTGATATTCACGTATTGCAAGGAGAACGCGCAATGGCTGCTGACAATAAAACCTTAGGTCGTTTCCAATTAACAGATATTCCACCAGCACAAAGAGGAGTTCCACAAATTGAGGTAACTTTTGACATTGATGCAAATGGTATCATGAATATTTCTGCGAAAGATAAAGGAACAGGAAAACAACAATCGATTAAAATTGAAGCTTCTTCCGGTTTATCGGATGAAGAAATAAAAAGAATGAAGGCAGAAGCGGAAGCGAATGCAGATTCTGATAATAAATTACGTGCAGAAGCGGAATTAATCAACAAAGCTGATTCAACTATTTTCCAAACGGAAAGACAATTGAAAGAATATGGCGATAAAATTCCTGCTGACAAAAAGCAACCAATTGAAGATGCTTTGGCGGAATTGAAAGCAGAATACGAAGCTAGAAATGTTGACAACTTAGATGCAGCAATTGAAAAATTAAACAATGTATTCCAAGCAGCATCTCAAGAAATGTATAATGCAGCTAACGCAGACGGATCTGCAGAAGGAGCATCCACAGAATCTACTCAAAATGCAGCAGATGAAGTAACAGATGTTGACTTCGAAGAAGTTAATGACAAGAAGTAATTAACATACTCCATACTTAAAATGGGAACTCGAAAGGGTTCCCATTTTTTTTTAATACAACTTTACAAAAATGCACATCCGAATCACTCTACAAATTGGAACACTAAAAAAACAACACTGGATACCACTTTTAATATCTCTTATAATTTTTGCACCATAAAAAAACCGATGAAGAAAAAATCTCCATCGGTCAAATTATGTGTCCTTTAAAACAGCGAATCTTAATCGATACACGTCCATCTTTTAAGATTACTTATCCAATTCAGGGTTGGTGTTTTCACCGCGTGTCAATCGAACCTTACTTTTCTTTTCAGAATAATCTTCCCAATCTTCTACCAATTCTTGGTTATATTGTTTTGCAACGGTAATCGGAATATATTCTACCATAACGTTCGTCTTGTCTAAACCAAAATCTTCCGCTGGTTTAAGACCTGTTGCTTTCACAAAACGGTACGCTTTTACACAAACGGATTGGAACGCAGTTAATTTGTTATCCATTGCAATACGTGTGTTTATTACGATGAATTTAAAATCAGCCTCTTCAAATTCTCCTTTCACACAGTCGAATACACTATCTCCTGTAAGTTCGCCTTTTTCAACCATTTTGCATTGAATTTTACGCATCATGTATTCTATTCGGTGTTCCTCTTTGAAACCAAGTTGAAGGTTTACGTAATAACAATGCTTGTCAATTACTTCATTTACCGTATAATGTACGCCCCACGGATCACTTAAAATATCCAAGTGTAGGAACCAAACAACGCCTGCTTTACGAGGACGTTTTTTAAACAACGAAAAGAAAACAGTAGCATCCAATTTGTTTGGACTATTACTGCGCGTCGGATACACCAAATTTGAAGCTTCGAATTGCAAATTTTTATCCGCTTTTACCGCCTCTAATAAAGGAATTACATTTTTCATGGAAATATATTCCGTAATATTTTTACGCAAAAGCCGCGCTTTGTAATACAAAAATAATAAGGTGAAAAAGGAAATTGCAAGAACGAGGGTAAACCAGCCACCATGGACAATTTTACCAAGATTGGAAAGTAAGAAAACTCCTTCTATCGCAAGGAAAACTGAAAATATACCAACATACAAAAGTTTCATCTTAGGATACTTCAATAATAAAAGGTATCCGAGTAAAATGGATGTCATTACCATGTCAATCGTAATTGCCAATCCGTAAGTAGCTTCCATCGCAGTAGATTTTCGGAAAACCGCGATTACAACCAAACAGCCGGCCATCAAAAACCAGTTGATAAATGGAATATAAATTTGCCCCATGTGATCCGTTGGATACTTTACTTTTAAGTTCGTCCACAAATTGAGCTTAATTGCTTCGTTCATCAAGGTGAAAACACCTGTAATCAATGCTTGTGATGCAATAATTGTTGCTGCAGTTGCAATTCCAATGGCAAATGGCAACATACCATCCGGAACCATTGCATAAAATATTGTTTGTTTTGGTTCAAGTTGAAAACCTGGCGTTAAACACAATGCAGCTTGACCAAGATAATTCAATACCAACAAGGAACTCATCATCGACCAACTGATTCGAATATTTACTTTTCCGCAGTGACCAAGATCAGAGTAAAGCGCTTCCGCTCCTGTTGTACATAGAAATACAGCACCTAATACCCAAAATCCACCTTTTACATTTACAATTAAATTATAAGCATAATAAGGATTGAAAGCTTTCAAGACTTCTGGATTTTCTGAAATATTAACGATACCCAAATATCCTAGAAATATAAACCAAGCTAACATTACAGGGCCAAATGCTTTTCCGATTGCGCGTGTTCCAAATTGTTGAACCGAAAAAAGCGCAACGATAATCCCAACGACTATTGGTAATACAGGAAGATCCGGATAAATATTATTGAGTCCTTCTACTGCGGATGAAATGGAAATTGCGGGAGTAATAAAACCATCCGCCAAAAGCGTTGCACAGCCTATTAAAGCAGGGAAAATTATCCATTTTATTCGCTTGGCTTTGAGTAATGCATACAAGGCAAATATTCCGCCTTCCCCTTTATTATCGGCATTCAAAGCAAAATAAATATACTTCACCGTTGCCAAAATTATCAGTGTCCAAATTACAGCTGATAAACCACCAAAGATTAAATCTTTTGAGAAATTTGTCCCGTTTCCTGTTATAGCCTGAAATACATAAAGAGGGGAAGTACCGATATCTCCAAATACAATACCGATTGTTATCAAGACGCCACCAAGTGTCGTTTTATGTGAATTTAATGACATAAAATAAAAATTTCGGTAAATGTAATTGAAATCCTAAGAAACCAAGTGTTTGTAACAAAAAAAAGTCCGCTAATTAGCGGACTTTTTTACTATATAGAGTTAAAATAATTTATTTATTCACTGCATCACAAACCGCCTTGAAAGCTTCAGGGTGGTTCATAGCTAAATCTGCAAGAACCTTTCGGTTCAATTCAACGCCATTTTTATGCACTGCTCCCATAAATTGAGAATAGCTCATTCCGTGCTGACGTGCACCTGCGTTGATACGCGCGATCCACAAAGAACGGAAGTTTCTTTTCTTTTGCTTACGACCTTCATAAGCATAATTTAAACCTTTTTCTACTGCATTTTTTGCAACAGTCCAAACATTTTTTCTGCGACCAAAGTAACCTTTGGCAAGCTTCATCAAGTTTTTTCTACGAGCTCTTGATGCTACGTGATTTACTGATCTTGGCATAATTTTACGTTTTTTGATAAGGAGTGCAACTTTATTTCAGAAGACTTAGTTACTCGTTACCGGGTTAAACAATGTTAAACCTAATTGTACTTTTCGTCTGTTAAAAACAGATTACTTCATGCACAATTGCAATTTAATATTCGACTCATCTGCTTTGTGTACCAAACCATCTGCTGTCAAATTTCTCTTACGCTTAGTCGACTTCTTAGTTAAGATGTGACTTTTGAAAGCGTGTTTTCTCTTAATTTTACCGCTTCCAGTGATTGTGAATCTCTTCTTTGCACTGGATTTAGTTTTCATTTTTGGCATCTCTCTTCGTTTTTAAACGTTACCTCTATATAGCATCTTTAGGGATTTGGTGTTCAGGATTTGGTATTCCAAATTCCGTGTTCCAAGTTCCAAATTATTTATTTTTTTTCGGGTTGATCATGATGATCATTCTCTTCCCTTCCAACTTTGGCAATTGCTCTACCGCACCGATATCTGCCAATTCTTGAGCAAATTTCAACAATA
>JBIKZR010000014.1:0-13238 GCA_044354635.1 Crocinitomicaceae bacterium
TTGCAGGAGATGTAAGTTTAGAAAACACTTTGCCACAAGAAAATGTATACAATCGATACGAGGCAATTCAAGGTGTTCAAGAAGCTTCAGTAAGTGAAACGCTTCTAGATAATAATGCTGTGGTAAGAGATAATACAGAAACAATTACCGTTGTAAAACCATTCATTACCGAAGCCTCCTCCAATATAAACGAAGCGAATAGTCAAACCTATGAATTGGAGTTGCCAAACGTTTTTACCCCAAATAACGATGGAATAAACGATATTTTAATTGTAAATACTGAAGGACTGACAGAGTTTTCGCTTGTTGTTTTAGACCAACGAAATAAAATTATTTATACATCACAAGACACAAATATTTTCTGGGATGGTTTTGGCCCTTCAGGAGAGCCTGTTCCTTCAGGAAACTACGTTTATTTCATCACGGCGCGCGATGCAGCTGGAAATCTTGTTACAAAACACAGTGTGTTGCGGATAGAAAGATAAGTTAAGTAACTTTTTTTTTGAATGCTGTTTTGACAATTCCCCAATAAAAGAAACTAATTCCTATCGCAAATAAAGCATGGGAAAAATCATTTTTATCAAACCAAGGGTACAAATTAATCTTGAAAAAGAAAAACACAGCGCTTGGCAGCATGATTAAAACGCCATAATAAAAGTATTTATAATTGGCGTCGCGTGTTTTAGATAATCGATATCCTATTAATCCAACCGTAAACAACACACCAACAAACGTATATAGTGCTATGGGAAGAAAACCCAGCTGTGGTTTGGATTGAATTGGTTGTGTCATACAAACTGCTGTAAATGCAACAACCGTAAGAAGAAGTTTTAGCTTTAGTAATCGTTGATATAGGTTATATTTTGACTCTTTTTCAAGTAAAGTCAGCATTGCTTGTTCAAGAATATATATGGCAATAATTCCGGAAATCCAATTGAAAAACTTGCCCGCAACTCCCCAGTATAGATAAAAAGAATGTCCTAAACCACCTGAAAATGAACTAATTCCAAAAATTAAAAAAAAGTAATACCACCGAGATAAAAATGGGGTGTTTGGATTTTTGGTAGAAAGAGAATGTGCAAAAAACAAACTAACGGCCGCCATTAGCGTGTCTGTTACTAGTGCATTTGGTTCAATAATTTTCCAACCAAATAATTCAATTAGTAGTTTATCAAAGTCTTCACCGATGAGCATATTGTGTGCTTTTAATTCAAAAAAAAATCCCTCAACGGTTTGTAGAGGGATTTTTTGGAGGTCTCGTCCGGATTCGAACCGGAGTAGACGGTTTTGCAGACCGGTGCCTAACCGCTCGGCCACGAGACCATTTTAATTGTTGCAA
Organism: Crocinitomicaceae bacterium; assembly: GCA_044354635.1. Lineage (GTDB taxonomy): Bacteria > Bacteroidota > Bacteroidia > Flavobacteriales_D > Crocinitomicaceae > M0103. The sequence continues at coordinate 1,340 of JBIKZR010000014.1, forward strand.
ATTTAACAATAAAATTGAAAAATCAAGAACCTAAATCGCAATACTTTGCTTTTTACAAAAATTGAAAAATTTAACACCGAACAATAAACCCTCAAATTTTTGTATTGAACAACCTATTTTTCTTTTTAGGTTTCGTAGAAATGTTTAACCCTCTATTACAATTCCAACGCTTTCAACATCCCCGTTTATTGGTGGACAAATTTTGACTACCTTGATCCGGATGAAATCGATTCCGTGAATTTCGCTTTTTAAACGAGTAATAATCCTTTGTCCAACGTGTTCAATCAATTTGGATCGAATTTTCATTTCTTCAGTAACAATTTTATTGACAACGACATAATCCACCGTTTTGGATAAATCATCTGATTCGGCTGCTCCACTAAAGTCTGTATTTAACATAACGTCTACCCGATAGTGGCCGCCAATTTCAGCCTCTTCAGGCAAGCAACCGTGAAACGCGTAGATTTTTATGCCATTTACCTCAATTGTATGTTTCATCCCTTATTTTTTGAGTGCTTCAACACTGGTAATTCCTTGATTCATACGGGATAAGCATTCTTCTTTACCAAGAAATTCTCCTATTTCAAACATACTTGGTCCCGCTCCTGTTCCTGTGATTAAAAGTCTGAATAGTGGTAAAACGGCGCCAATTCCAAGTCCTGTTTTCTCTAAAAACAATTTAAAGCGTTCTTCGATGTTTATTGCCGTGAACTCGTCTAGTGTTTCTAGTTCTTGCAACCAAAGCTCCATAAGTTCTTTTGTTCCGTCTTTCCATTTTTTAGAAACTGTTTGCTCGTCGAATTTTTCAGGTGCACCGAATAAATAAATTCCTTCTACCGCAATGTCCCGAACGAACGTTGCTCGCTCTTTCATTAAGTGGCAAATGTTTATTAGTTTATCTATTGGTAAATTACTGTTTATTTCTATCGCTAACGATTCGGCTAATTTTGTGTCGGACGTATCACGTAAGTAGTTTTGTTGAAACCATTTCGTTTTTTCAGGATCAAATTTTGCGCCCGATTTAGAAACCCTATCCAACGTAAACGCTTCTGTTAATTCTTCCAATGAAAAAATTTCTTTTGTCGTTCCTGGATTCCACCCTAAGAAAGCTAGCATATTAATAAATGCTTCTGGAAAATATCCTTTTTCTCTGTAACCTGAATAAAGTTCACCATCTGCGGCCTCCCAATTTGTCGGGAAAACAGGAAAACCAAGTCTGTCCCCATCTCTTTTCGAAAGTTTTCCATTACCATCTGGACGAAGTAAAAGTGGTAAATGAGCAAATTGTGGACGATCCCATCCGAATGCTTCATACAATAGAACGTGCAATGGTGCAGATGGAAGCCACTCTTCTCCTCGAATAACATGACTTATTTCCATTAAATGATCATCGACAATATTTGCCAAATGGTAAGTCGGCATGCCATCGCTTTTAAATAGAACTTTATCGTCAAGATTATTCGTGTTAACAACAACCCACCCTCTAATGATGTCTTCAAAACGTACATCTTGGTTACGTGGCATTTTCATTCGTATAACAAAAGGCGTATTATTTGCCAATAATTCTTCTACTTGATCTTGCGGAAGAGTAAGCGAATTTTTCATTGTTGTACGGGAAACGCTGTTGTATTGCCAGTTGGGCATACCCATTTTTTTTGCTTGTTCACGCACAGCATCAAGTTCTTCACTTGTATCAAATGCGTAATATGCTTTCTCAGAACGGATAAGTTCATCTGCAAATGGTAGGTATAAATGCTGTCTTTCAGATTGCACGTAAGGTCCGAAATCGCCACCAATTCCAGGCCCTTCGGTTGGTTCTATACCACACCATTTTAACGCGTCCATTATATAATCTTGCGCGCCAGGCACAAATCTCGCTTGATCCGTATCTTCTATTCGAATTATAAAAGTGCCATTGTGTTTTTTAGCAAAAAGATAATTATAAAGAGCGGTACGAACGCCTCCCATATGCAATGGTCCTGTTGGAGATGGTGCAAATCTTACACGAACTGGTTTGTCTAACATGTATTATTTTTTGAACAAAGATAAGTAGAATTAGAGGATTGAAATTCGTTCCAAGTTTAAATATCCATTTTTGAACACGTAACGCTGGATTTTTATTTCGTTAAATATGTATAATTGCCAATCTCTTTGATATTTTTCTTTTAATTTAGTAGGTTAAGCAGATTATATACACAGCAAACATGGGATCATTTGATCAATTATTGGAACAAATAGATGCTTTCATACGAAAGTATTACAAAAATCAGATCGTTAAGGGTTTACTGCTCTTTTTGGGAATTGTTTTAACCTCTTTTCTCCTAACGACAACTCTTGAGTATTTTGGACGCTTCGGAAGTTTAACACGTGGTTTTCTCTTTTTCACGTTTATTGGTCTTAATCTGCTTGTATTGGGACGTTATATTTGTTTTCCAATTCTGAAATTGTACTCTTTTGGGAAACGTATAAACCGATTTCAAGCTGCGGATATTATAGGAGCTTTTTTTCCATCCATATCGGATAGACTCAAAAACACCTTACAATTAAACGATGACTTAGACATGAACATAGGGAATGTTGAATTAATTAGAGCAAGTGTATTACAACGCTCTAAATCGTTGAGCGCAATGCCATTTGTATCTGCTATAGACTTCAAAGAAAATCGCAAATACGTAAAATACCTCATTCCACTTTTTCTTGTTCTGGTTGTTGTCGGTGTTGCTGCCCCGTCATTGTTTACGCAAGGAACCGAGCGTGTGATCAATTATACCAAGCAATTCAAGCCTGTTGCACCATTCAAATTTATTTTAATGACAGAGAGCTTGGTGATTGAAGAAGGAAAAGATTTGGATGTGGAACTGGAGGTTTCTGGAAAAGAGCTCCCTGAAGTTGTTTATTTAATTAGTGAAAACGGTAAGTTTTTAATGAAAAGAAATGCTAAAAACAGCTTTATAGGAACAATTAAAAAACCAAACGGTTCAGGTACATTTTTCTTTCAAGCAAACGAATTTGAAAGTGATAGGTACGGTTTAAGTGTTTTTGGAAAAGCTACAATTGGTAAATTGGAAGCGAGACTTTTTTATCCTAAATACTTGGGTAAAACAGACGAAACAATACGAAATGCGGGAGATTTAGAGGTTCCTGAAGGAACAGAAATCGAATGGAGTGTTGTTGTAAAGAACACTAATTTTGTAGATTTTGTGTTTAATTCAGAAAAACAACGGTTTAAAAATGAAGGGTTCAAAGTCACCAAGAAACTGCAGAACACTTCTAACTTAGAATTCTATTTATCGAATAAACATTCTGCTAAAGTGGACTCTTCAAAGGTTACCATTTCGGTTATAAAAGACGCTTTTCCTTCGATTAATGTGGAAGAAAGAAAAGATAGTTTGTCCGATGGTCTGTTCTTTTTTAACGGACAAGTGGGCGATGATTACGGACTTAATTCATTGGTGTTTGTTTATGCAATAGTTTCAGAAGACGGTAAGCGAAAAGAAACCCGAATGTCCGTTAAGAAAGTTAGTGGATTGGATGTGCCTTTCGATTTCGCAGTTGATTTTCGTCGTGAAAATGTGAAGCTTAACGATAGAATCGAGTATTTCTTTTCCGTTAGTGACAACGATGGTGTAAATGGTAGTAAATCTACTAAAAGCCAGTTGTTTACGTATAAATTACCATCTCTTTCTGAACTCAATGAACAGAGAAGTGAAGACCAGGCCTTAATCAAGGAAAACATGAATGACCTTTTAAATCGAACAAAAGATTTCAAGAAGGATATTGATAAACTAAAAAAGGATATTTTAAATTCCAAGAATAGCGATTGGAATAAATCCAACCAGGTAAATCAACTAAAAGAAGAGCAAAAAAGTATTTTGGAATCACTGCAAAAAATGCAGGAACAAATGTCTCAAAGTAAAGACGAGAAGAATCAACTTTCTGAAATGGATCAAAATTTACTGGAAAAGCAAGCCTTAATTGAGAAGCTTTTGGAAGAGTTGATGGACGATGAATTAAGAGATTTGTTAGATCAACTTGATAAATTGTTAGAAAAGAACGACAAGGAAGGATTAAAAGAGAAACTGGATGATGTGGAACGTTCTGCTGAAGACATGAATAAGCAGTTGGATCGGAGCCTTGAAATGTTAAAGCGCTTGCAAGTAAATGAAAAGAGCGACGATGTTGAAAAGGAGTTAAAGGAATTAGCCAAAGCGCAAGAAGACCTTAAAAAAGAAATAGAACAGGAAAAGATTAGCAAAGAAAAAGCGGTTGAAAAACAAGCTAAAATCAATGATAAATTCAAAGAATTAAAAGACGATTTGAATAAATTAAAGGAGCTGAATGAAGAATTGATTAAACCAATGGATCTAGGAGAAACCAATGAAGAGGAAGAGGCCATTGAAAAGGATTTAAATGAATCAAGTGACGAATTGAGTAAAGATAAAGCTAAAAAGGCTGGAGAGAAACAAAAGTCTGCGGCAGATGGTATGAAAATGCTGGCGGAAAAAATGGATCAACAACAGCAAGCTGCTAATAAGAAGGAACAAGAAGAAGATATAAATACTTTGAGACAAATATTAGAGAGTCTTATGGCGCTTAGTTTCTCGCAAGAAGACGTTTTAGTGCGATTTGGTCGTGTTTCAAACAACGACCCTGCCTATCGTCGTTATGGGCGCAAACAACGCCGCATAGTGGACGACACACGCATTGTTAGGGATAGTTTATTAGCACTGGCTAAAAGACAACCTAAAATTGCCTCATTTGTAGACAAGGAATTAAATACTATTACCTCGAATCATACTTTGAGTTTGGAGGATATCGACGAGCATAGAAAACGCGAATTAGGTATTCACCAGCAAACGGTAATGACTTCTTATAATAATTTAGCGCTTCTCTTGAATGAAAGCTTGCAAAGCATGCAAAACGACATGAAAAGCATGATGGAAGGAAGTGGCAGCTGCGACAATCCTGGCGGAAAAGGAAAGGGTAAACCAGGCGATTCAATGAGTCCTGGTGATATGAAACAGCAATTGAAGAAGCAATTGGAGCAAATGCAGAAAGGTCCTAATCCAGGGGGAAGTAAACCCGGTGATAAACCAGGAGAAGGCGGGATGGGAATGCAGGGATTGGGAAACAAACAAATTGCGAAAATGGCAGCGGAACAAACTGCAATTAGACAGCGTTTAGAACAGTTACGAAATGAATTAAACAAGGAGGGCAACGGGAAGGGCAATCAATTAAATCCATTGATTAATGAATTGGAACAACAAGAAAAAGATTTGATTAACAAACAATTTTCTCCTTCAATGGTGAATAGGCAAAAAAGCATACTAACCCGTCTTTTAGAAAGTGAAAAAGCACTTATGGAAAGAGGTTTTGAAGAAAAAAGAGAATCAAAGTCTGGAATAAATGAAAATTTTGGTAACAAAATTCGATTTGACGAGTACAACAAGCAAAAACTCAATCAAATTGAAATGTTGCGTGTAATTGATCCAGTATATAGAAAGTATTACAAGGACAAAGCAAATGAGTATTTCAATCAGAGTTTTAATTAAAATGACTTATAGTTGAAACATGAAGGAAGGTTTTGTAATTATTGATACATTGGAAATTCCAGCGGATATTGAAGCAATGGCACAGGTGGAAACACTGATTGATACCGTTTGCTCTAAGCTTGGTGTGAATGAAGATTTTTATGGGAACGTATTGATTGCGGTAACAGAAGCCGTGACAAATGCAATTGATCATGGTAGCAATAAAAATAAATCGCTTGATGTAAGGGTCTTGGTTGGAGATGAATCAAAAGAATTTTGTTTCAACATTAAAGATGAAGGCAGGGGTTTTGATTATTCTAATTTAGCCGACCCTACTGCTCCAGATAACCTTTTAAAAGAAAATGGTAGAGGAATTTTCCTCATGCGAAATTTGGCAGACGAGGTTGTTTTTGAAGATGGAGGAACAAGCGTAAGTATATATTTTAACAAATGATAGAGTTTACACTAAAAGATGTGGAGGTTCCGGGTTTAGACTCGGAATTTTTTGTTTTATGGCTGCAGGATGTGGTTAAAGAAGAGGGTTTTGAATTAGGAGATATTTGTGTTGTTTTTTGTTCAGACGCAGAATTGTTAGAAATGAACAAAACGTTTCTTCAACACGACTACTTCACCGATATATTAACTTTTGATTATTGTTTTGAAAGTGTTGTTTCGGGCGACTTATTCTTGTCAATTGATAGAATTGTCGATAATGCTATAGCTTTGAAGGAAGACTATTTTAAAGAGTTAAAAAGGGTTTGTGTGCACGGCGTACTGCATTTATGTGGATATAAAGATAAAACAGAAAAAGAAACTAAAATTATGCGAGATAAGGAAGAATATTATATCGCTAAATTTGTTCCACGTGAAACACAAAGAAAATGTTAAAAAAATATGATGTTATAGTGGTCGGGGGCGGTCATGCTGGCTGTGAAGCGGCAAACGCGGCCGCAAAACTAGGTAGTTCTGTGCTTTTGGTAACAATGAACATGAATACAATTGCCCAAATGAGTTGTAATCCAGCCATGGGAGGAGTTGCAAAAGGTCAGATAATTCGCGAAATTGATGCCTTAGGTGGCGGTTCCGCTTATGTGAGTGATAGAAGCGCAATACAATTTCGTATGCTTAACTTATCAAAGGGCCCAGCGATGTGGTCTCCAAGAACACAAAACGATAGAATGCTTTTTGCAGAAGAGTGGCGTTTGTTGTTGGAAAGAAATGTTAATGTAGACTTTTGGCAAGACACTTGTGTTGGATTACATGTGGAAGGTGACACAATAAAAGGAATTAAAACCGTTTTGGGTATTACTATTTTTGGATCTTCTGTTGTTCTGACAAATGGTACTTTTTTAAATGGTTTAATACATTTAGGAGAGAAACAGTTTGGAGGTGGTAGAGCGGGTGAAAAAGCATCCACTGGAATTACTGAAGATTTAGTTGAATTGGGTTTCGAGGCTGGAAGGATGAAAACCGGAACTCCGCCTCGTGTGGATGGTCGTTCTTTGGATTTTTCAAAAATGGAACAACAAGATGGTGATTCAGTTCCTTCTAAGTTTAGTTACGGTGATACAAAAGCGCTGATTAAACAACGACCTTGTTATGTTACGTATACAAATGATGCTACGCATGAAATGTTAAAGACAGGTTTTGATCGATCACCAATGTTTAATGGTTCAATTAAAAGTGTTGGTCCTCGTTATTGTCCAAGTATTGAAGATAAGATTAATCGTTTTGCGGATAAAGACCGCCATCAGATTTTTGTGGAACCAGAAGGTTGGAATACGGTGGAAATTTATGTGAATGGTTTCAGTACTTCTTTACCGGAAGAGGTGCAATATGAATCAATGAAGTTGATTCCGGGTTTTGAAAATGTTAAAATGTTTCGTCCGGGTTATGCTATTGAATACGATTTCTTTCCTCCCACACAATTAAAACATACTTTAGAAACTAAGCTTATAAACAATTTATATTTCGCAGGTCAAATAAATGGCACTACAGGTTACGAGGAAGCTGCTTGTCAGGGATTAATGGCTGGGATTAATGCGCACCGAAAACTGAATGAACTTTCACCGTTTATGTTAAATCGTAGTGATGCATACATTGGTGTTTTAATTGATGACCTAATTACTAAAGGCACCAAGGAACCGTACCGTATGTTTACTAGTCGTGCAGAATATAGAATTTTGTTGCGTCAAGACAATGCGGATATACGATTAACTCCAATTGGTCATGAGATTGGTTTGGCGGATGATGGAATGCTCGAAAGAGTTGGTAAAAAACAAGATGGCACAAGTCAATTAATTAAAGCTTTTCGTTCACTAGGGGTAACACCATCAATGGCAAATCCTGTTTTGTTAGAGAAAGAAAGTGCTGAAATAACCCAACAAGTAAAGTTGAGTAGTTTAATTACACGTCCGCATGTATCTATGGAGGATGTGTTAAATATGTCTGTTGAAGCTAAAGAATTATCTGTCGAATTACTAAAATTGCACCCAGATATTGTTGTTCAGGCTGAAATTCAAATGAAATATCAAGGATATATAGAGAGGGAAGAGGAGATTGCGAAGAAGATGAACCGTTTGGAAGATGTTGTTATTCCTGAATCGCTAAATTATGCTTCTTTAGTTAGCGTGAGCTATGAGGCTAGAGAAAAGCTGTTAAAAATTAAGCCGGTTACTATTGGGCAGGCCGCTAGAATAAGTGGTGTTTCACCAAGTGATATTGCTGTTCTTTTAATTCATTTGGGAAGATAGTTCCACGTGAAACTCTTACATAAAAAAAGGTCGGAAATTAAGTTTCCGACCTTTTTTTATGTTGGTTTTTATGAATTAATTGTGTGGATTGGACTCTAACCAATCCCCATTTTCTTTTATTAGGGCGATTAATTCAGAGACTGCTTCGTCTTCTGGAACATTCTTTTTCATCACCGTTTTTTCTTTGTACAGGTTTATTTTCCCAGGACCTGTTCCAACATATCCATAATCTGCATCTGCCATTTCACCAGGCCCATTTACAATGCAACCCATAATTCCAATTTTCAATCCTTTCAAATGGGAGGTCTCTTTTCTTATTTTGGCTGTCGTTTCTTGTAAATCAAAAAGGGTTCGTCCACACGAAGGACAGGAAATGTATTCTGTTTTTGAAATACGGGTTCTAGTTGCCTGAAGAATTCCAAACGCAGTTGAATTAATGAGCGTTTGTGGTTGTTCCGCCTGGAACCATAAACCATCACCGAAACCATCTATTAAGAGCGATCCGGCATCAGCAGAAACTTCCAATTGAAAGTCTTCTTCGTCTGTTACTGTGGTAGTAAACTGTAAAACAACAGGGTTTAATATATTGTATTTCGCAAAATTAAAATAAATTTTGCGGTAAATTTGAGTTTTATTGGATTGTTCTGTTCCTAAAATAATCGTGCAGTTTGCATATTTTTTGAGCGTTTCATACGGTAATTCTTTATCCGCCTCTACATAGACAAACGCCAACGTTTCGGTTGAAAGTTGGTTTAGTTCATTTATTTCAACCAACGGATAATACCCGTCTTTACCTTGGTAGTTGTTCAACCAATTGGAGAAATTGCAGATTACGCCTAGCGTTCCAGGAACCCCGAAGTTTAATGTGTTATCTCCAATAAAAACATAGTCAGCGGCTTGTTCTTGCAAATGCCATTTGTCTAACTGAATAGCATAGGAATAGCCGAAACTAAAAAAGTTCGCAGGTTTAATTTCTTTCTTTTTAGCAAGATCTGCAATAACTACGGGAACGTGTCCTCCACCAATGTTGTGCAATTCAGTCGAAATTCTTCTAGAATAGTGAAATGGTGAGTAGGGAATTTCCATTTCTGGTGCAGAAACCGCAAAATTATTTTGTGCGTTTTCAAAGCGTTTCACTAATTTTCTTGCCACCGGAATTTCAAACTCGGGCTCTTCTGTCAACGAAACACGAACGGTGTCGCCTAGTCCGTCAAGAAGTAATGCACCAATTCCAACGGCAGATTTAATTCTACCATCTTCACCATCTCCAGCTTCGGTTACCCCAAGATGCAGGGGATACGAAATTCCTTGTTGTAGCATCGTTGCTGCCAACAAGCGATATGCCTGCACCATAACAAGCGTATTGCTCGCTTTCATGGAAATCACCAGGTTGTGAAAATCGTTTTTCTGACAAATTCGAATGAACTCCATTGCTGATTCAACCATTCCTTCTGGGGTGTCGCCAAATCTGCTTAGAATTCTATCCGAAAGCGACCCGTGGTTCGTTCCGATGCGCATTGCGGTATGGTGTTCCTTACATAGAAAAAGCAGCGGTTTAAATTTTTCCTCGATGCGCTCCAATTCTTTTTGGTAGGTCTCTTCTGTGTATTCTATTTCTTCAAATTTTTTCTTGTCTGCATAATTTCCTGGGTTAACACGAACTTTTTCCACAATTTTAGCGGCTATTTCTGCAGCATTTGGTGTGAAATGGATATCAGCAACTAAAGGTATAACATATCCAAGGCTGTTTAACCCTTTTTTAATTAGCGCTAGATTTTCCGCTTCGTTTTTGCTTGGCGCAGTTAAACGCACCAGTTCACAACCGGCATCAATCATTCTAATGGATTGTTTTATAGAACCTTCCGTATCCATTGTGTCGGTCGTCGTCATGGATTGTAAGCGAATCGGATTGTTTGCGCCTAGTGCTGTTTGACCGATAATCACTTCAACCGTTGGAAATCTTTTTCGATTAAATAAATCAACACAATAAGGTTTATTTCTGTCTGCTTCTATCATTGGTTTCTAGTGCGAATGTTCTACAAATTTACAAACAAAAGTATGTATTAAAATGTTCTTTGTTTAAACGTTCTAGCACTTGATTTGCTTTTTATTTTCGTTCGCTTAAGAACATTAATGCAGAATAAATGTTAAAGATGAGTGAAGTAAACGTTTTTACTTTATTTTTGTATCAAATAAAAATGCCCAAAATGGATTTTACTTCAATCAAATTCGCTAAAAACCATAACGAAGAATTTTACAAGGTTTTGCGCCAGCGAGTAAACGAACACTTTAAGACAAATAAAATAACGCGATACGCAAACAGCAAAATGGTTGTCAAAACGCTCTTTATGTTTGCTTTGTATTTTGTTCCATTAACCCTTTTGTTAACCGTTGCAGAATCAAATCTTTTTATAATGTCCATCTGGATTTTAATGGGATTTGGAATGGCAGGAATTGGTCTATCTGTAATGCACGATGCTAACCACGGAGCATATTCTCCGAATGAGAAGATCAATAAGTTTGTTGGTTACATCATTTTCTTCGTTGGAGGAGACGACGTAAACTGGCGAATTCAACACAATATTTTGCACCATACCTACACGAATGTTACTGGAATGGACGAAGATATTAACCCAGGTGCCGTTATGCGTTTTTCCCCGCACGAAAAAAGAAGAAAATTGCATAAATTTCAACATATTTACGCTTGGTTTTTATACGGATTAATGACCTTTATGTGGTTCGTTTCGAAAGATTACAAACAAGCAATCCGCTACGAGAAAATGGGTTTAACAGCAACTCAAAAATTATCCTTCCGTAAACACATGACAATTATTATTATTGCAAAAATCTGTTACGGTATAATTACTATCGCGCTTCCATTAATTTTCTCTCCAGCAGCTTGGTGGTTTACTTTGATTGGTTGGTTTGTCATGCAATTTATTACAGGTTTAACACTTGGGGCTATTTTTCAACCTGCGCACGTTGTTCCAACATCCGATTATCCAGTTCCAGATGAATCTGGCAACATAAATGCAGATTGGGCGGTAAATCAATTGTACAACACTGCGAATTTTGCGCCAGGAGCGAAACTCTTTTCTTGGTATGTTGGTGGTTTAAATTACCAGGTAGAACACCATTTGTTTCCTAATATTTGCCACATTCATTACAGCAAGATCTCCAAGATTGTAAAAGAAACAGCGTTGGAATATAATCTTCCTTACCATTCTTACAAAACGTTTTATGGCGCGTTGGCGGATCATACACGTATGTTGTACCGTCTTGGTAATTTTGATGAAGCGCCAGCAATTCATTAATAACTAGTAGATTTTTCCAAGATGTATTTCGAGGAATGTAGAGAATATTGTCTAAGAAAGCCTTTCGTTACGGAAGGCTTTCCTTTTGACCAGTCAACTATTGTATTTAAAGTTGGTGGCAAACTATTTTTTCTTGCAAACATTGATCAATTTACCGCTATAAATCTCAAGGTGCTGCCCGAAAAAGCAATCGAACAAAGAGAAAGATACAGTGGAATTATGCCAGGATACCACATGAATAAAAAACATTGGAATACCGTTCAGGTGCACTCGGATGTTCCGATGGATCTATTTTTTCAAA
>JBIKZR010000206.1:0-4184 GCA_044354635.1 Crocinitomicaceae bacterium
TTAATTGGTTTTGTGATTTCATTGCTGCTTGTTTTTAGAACCAATACCGCTTATGATCGCTGGTGGGAGGGAAGAAAAAAACTTGGGGATCTCGTTAATAATTCTAGAAATTTAGCCGTTAAACTTGCCGTTTTATTGAATGACCCCGTGGATCGTGATTTTTTCCGTAGAATGATCCCTAATTTTGCAACTGCTACAAAGGAACATTTGCGAAATGGTGTTGCTTTACATGAATTGAATTTAAGCCAGTTGGAAACGGAGAATTTAACTGCCAAAGAACATATTCCCATGGCAATTAGCGAGTCCATTTACAGGGAAATTTTACGTTTAAAAAGAGCTGGCAAAATTTCGGAGGAAGAGTTTTTTGTGCTGGATAAGAACGTAAATTCATTCATAGACATCGTTGGGGCTTGCGAACGCATCAAAAACACACCAATACCATTTTCGTATAGTTTATTTATCAAAAAGTTTATTTTCATTTATGTTACGACTTTACCGCTCGCATTTGTAACACAATTTGGATATTTTTCTGCTTTAATCGCAACATTTGTATTCTACGTTTTGGTCAGTATGGAGGTTTTAGCGGAGGAAATTGAGGATCCTTTTGGAGTGGACGATAACGATTTACCATTAGAGAACATTTGCGAAAAAATAAAAAGAAATGTAGAAGAAGTGTTGTGTTAATTTTTATGCCAAGGCAATTAAACGTGCACCTTCAAAGATTCCACAAAAAAGATTCCACAAAAAAAAGACCTCAAGTTGAGGCCTTTTTCTAAGGGGTAAATTTACTTTATTCCTTAATGAATTTTAATGTTTCATTCCCACCAGCATGGCTCACTTCTACAAAGTAAACACCAGATTCAAAACCATCTAAATTTACGGTCATTGAAGCGGAAGTTACAGGAACATTTTTCATTAACTTTCCTTCCATGTTTTTTATGTTTACAGCGGTTATTTTCATTTGCGCATTCAAACCATCTAACGTGATTTCATTCGTTGCCGGATTAGGGTGAATAGAAATCGGATTGCTAATTGCTTCAACAACACCAGCTTGTCCAACGATAATTTTATAGCCAACAAATTGATATGGCGCTGTCGTTGGGAATCCAAGCACAGAAATACTTCCCGTTACATCAATTGAAATGTCGTATGTCCCGGGCGTTGTGCATGTTCCAGAAATTAATGCACATCCAACAGTTCCGCCATTAAAAACGCAAGACGCAATGTTGCACGCATAACTTAATCCCGCTGGCAATCCAGTTACAGCATCAACAGTAAAACTAATTATTGATGACCCAGTTAAAAGTGGTATAACAACTCCTGCGTCTGTTGGAACTTTAAATTGTAATTCTTGCGTATACGGAACACCAACTGCAGCAGCAGCAAAATTAATTACAGTATCTGGCCATGCACCGAATGTAGAGTCTGCGTAATTTGGTGCAGGAGCAGTAATGTCTGGCGTGCATTGTGCTGTTGCATTTGTTAATCCAAAACCTACAATGGAAATAACGAGTAATAGTTTCTTCATGTTTAAAAGTTTAATAGTTAATACGAGCAAAGCTACTAAAAATTACAATTACTTTTTCAAGCACTGCTTTGTCGTTTAGTATCTTAACGTGAAACTGTGTGTAAGGAATCTGCATCTTAAATTTTCGAATTGATTGTTTCTTATTATTTTTAGCACCTAAAGGAATTCTAATGCTATCAAAGTTACCTCACGTCGGAACTACTATTTTCACGGTCATGTCAAATTTGGCAAACACGCACAATGCTATAAATCTCTCACAGGGATTTCCTAATTTTCCTGTGGATGAAAAATTGACCGATATTGTGCAGAGGATTGCCAAATATCCCGTTCATCAATATTTGCCCATGGCAGGATATCCGCCATTAATGGATAAAATAAGCAAATCTATTTTACGCTGTTACGGGAGAAGTGTTGTTCCAGAAACGGAAATATTGGTAACGGCAGGAGCTACTCAAGCTATTTTTGCAAGCATTCAAGCTTTGGTGAATAAAGACGAGGAGGTAATTATTTTAGACCCAAGCTACGATTGTTATGAGCCGCCAATTCTGCTCACAGGCGCAAAATCCATACGCATTCCCTTAACGGATGATTTCATGCCCGATTGGGAAAAAATCGAAGCGGCGATGTCGCCAAAAACGAGAATGTTGATTATTAATAATCCACACAATCCTTCCGGCAAAATGTTGAACGAACAGGACTTTATACAACTCGAAAAATTGCTCGAAAAATTTCCAAATGTTGTCCTTTTATCCGATGAGGTATATGAATTTATTACATTTGAAAAAAGTCATTTTTCCGTTAACTTAAATGAAAATTTGCGAAAAAAGAGCATAATTGTTTCTTCATTTGGAAAAACATTTCATATTACCGGTTGGAAAATTGGTTATTTGGTTGCTCCGGAGAACCTATTAATTGAGATAAAAAAAGTACACCAATTTCTTGTTTTTTCGGTAAATAGTATTGCCCAAGTTGCATTGAGTGAATACTTAGATCAGGTAGACGTGTTGCAATTGGGAAGTTTTTACCAAGAAAAAAGAGACCTGTTCCGCAGCTTTCTAACTTCTAGCAACTTTGATTTGTTGCCATCGGAAGGCTCGTATTTTCAAGTTGCATCTTTTGCAAAGCTTTCCGAATTATCCGATGTAGATTTTTGTGTTAATTTAGTGATGGAACATGGTGTTGCAGCAATACCATTATCTGTTTTCAATGCAAATGGACGGGATCAAAAATTAATTCGTTTCTGTTTTGCAAAGGATTCCGAAACACTTAAAAGCGCCGCAGAAAGATTATGCAAGATTTAAAAGTAGCTTTGGTTCAAGTCAACCAAGTTTGGGAAAATAAACAAGAAAATTTAAATCATTTTTCAAAGATTATAGAAAATCTTGGCGCGGTAGATTTAATCCTTTTACCGGAGATGTTTCATACTGGATTTTCTATGCATGCGCAATTGCTTGCAGAAGAAGTAGAATCCTCTTTAGGAATTACATGGCTAAGAGAAACGGCAAAAAAACATTCCGCAGCGTTATATACTTCGTTAATTATAAAAGAAAATGAAAGGTTTTATAATAGAGGTGTTTTTGTTTTTCCAACGGGAGAGATAAAAACCTATGACAAACGAAAATCATTTGGCTTGGCTGGGGAAGACAGCGTATTTACAGCAGGCGAAAAAGAAAGTATTGTTAGGTATCAAGAATGGAATTTCCAGCTGCAAATATGCTACGATCTACGCTTTCCTGAAATCGTGCGCAATAGAATTTTATCGGAAGGAATTCCAGCATACGACGTTATTTTATATGTTGCAAATTGGCCGGAAAAAAGAAAAGAACATTGGAATACGCTCTTAAAAGCTAGGGCAATCGAAAATCAGGCGTATGTTTTGGGTGTAAATCGCGTGGGCTCAGATGATAAAGACCAGGTTTATTCTGGAAATAGTGTTGCAATTGATGCGCTGGGAAACACAGTAATGTGCGAAGAAAACAAAGAGGAAATTCTTTTTTATACCTTAAGAAAAGAACCCCATTTGTCGGTTTTACAGTCGCTTCCGTTTTTAAAAGACAGGTAGATTTTTACGTTTTTACAAACATAAACCCTAAGCGTTTTGGCTAGTTTTATCCGCCTTAGACTAGTATGTTAAACCCACATAATTAGTGAAGCAAAAAATAAGTTTAAATTTATTTAGTTATATTTGTTTCTAAACGTTAAAATAAATAATATGAAAAAAGTTTACATTGCGATTTTAGCAATTGGGTCTGCTTCTTTGGGTTATTCTCAAAAAGCTACTGAATCTGCTTTACTAGCGAATAAAAAATTTGCTACGGAGGTTATCGAATCTTCAAAAACACCTGGAAATCTTGAAAAAGCAGGCGGAGATGTTATTTGGTCGGACAATTTTTCAACTGCTTCCAACTGGGTAATTGATAATGATGGTCAAACTGCTGCGGGGTACGGATGGGATATCGGCGCAACGGAGCAATCTTGGTATTTTACTTCTGTGATTAATTCCACATCGGATGGAAATTTTGCAGAATTAAATAATGGTAATCCAACATCAAATCCAGCAACACAGGCTTTGGATGTTACTTACACAATTACAACTGCAGCACCAATTGATGTAAACACATTATCTGGAGGACCAAACAATTACATTTTGGAGTTC
>JBIKZR010000015.1:0-13174 GCA_044354635.1 Crocinitomicaceae bacterium
AGTTGTGTTGGTTGTGAATAGAATTTTTGTTTCGTCCTCGTTGAAGAAATAATCATCAATTGTTATTGTTTTATCCTGGTACACCAATTTCTCAGATGGAACCAAAACAGTACTTTTCGCGGAGGCATCAACAATAGAATGTTTTGTGATGATTTGTTTCCCTTCCACTTCTGAAAGTTTGGAATAATGCGCGCCATCCTTCATGGATCGGAATCCATCTATGTTCGCACTGCTGAATTCGTATTTCTTCCAGATTTTTTCTACGGTAATTTCTTGCGCTATTAAGCTATTGTATCCTAGTAAAATAAGCGCAAAAACTGCGAAATGTTTTAATCTCATGGTTTTAAAAATTTAGCTCTAAAGTATAGATTTTCTTCGATTCTGAATGGTTTGTATGTATTTTATATCTATTAAATCGTTAAAAACCTTTTCAGAATGTTAATAATTAAATAACGCAAGTAGTTTAAAAATATAGTAAATTTGTATCGAATTTTTCTATGTCATCCTTGATGTTGAGCGTTTTAGACAGAAACCATAGAAGAATATAACAAGTGAAATGAAAAAATAGTGTCTTTCATCGTTAGGAGTTTTAGTTGGGTATTTTTCTCAAACTTTCACCACAAGTTCTTGCTTGCTGGTACATCCTTCCAATTTCATTGTTCAAAATCCGTAATTTCTTAAATTAATCATAAATTGAATCCCATGAAAAAAACTTTACTTTTTGTTAGTGTAATGGCGCTTGGAACTTCCTTCGCGCAAAACTGTTCTGATCTTTTTATTTCAGAATATGTTGAAGGTTCTGGAAATGATAAGGCATTAGAGCTTTACAATCCAACAAGTGCCACAATCAATTTAACAGGTTACCGAATCGAGCGATTTTCAAACGGACAAGCAACATCTGCTTCAGGAGGGATTTTGAGTTTGACAGGAAGCGTTGCGCCATATTCAACGTTTGTTATTACAAATGGCCAAACTTCTACAAGTCCATCTTCACCAGCTTGTTCGCCAGCTTTACAAGCTATGGCAGATCAATTGGATGGTGTTTATCCAGCGCCAACGTATATGAATGGTAACGATGCAATTGTTTTGTTCAAAAATGCTGTAATCATAGATATTTTTGCAAAAACGGGAGATGCATCTATTTCTACATCTGAATCTTGGAGCGATGAATTTCCTTACGATGGTTCGGTTGGTGCTTGGTGGACGAAAGACCAAACATTGGTACGTAAAGCAACTGTAATGGCTGGTGTTTCTGTTAATCCAGATCCATTTATCGTTACTGTTGAATGGGATTCTTTACCTAAAGATACTTGGACAGGATTAGGATCTCACACATGTGATTGCTTGCTTGGAGTAATTGAATTGAATTCAAATGTTTCTTTCGTGGTTTATCCTAACCCATCCAATGAAGGTCAATTTGCTGTAAATGCAAGCGAAAACATTGAGCAAGTGGAAGTAATCAATATGGTTGGTCAAGTTGTGTTAAGTCAAACGAATACTGTGCTTTCGAAAAAAATCCAATTGGATTCTTCTAAATTAAACAATGGAATGTATGCTGTTAAAATTCGTTTCAGCAATAATTCTATTTCCCAAACAAATCTTATTATTCAATAATTAAGTTGATTTTTCTTTGAAGAAGCACGAAAGTACTATGAGAAATTTAATGCTGTTTATTTTATCGACGTTCGTCATTTTTGAATCTATTGCCCAGCAAAAGGTTCAGTTAAGTGGTAGGGTTTTCGATGATGGAACGAATGAAACAATAATTGGAGTTAAAGTTCTTTGCGATAATTCAATCCAGGCGAAATCCGATGTGGATGGTAAATATTCTCTTTTGGTAGAAGCCAACAAAACACATGAATTGCGGTTTACTTTTTTGGGTTACGACACACTTTTTGTAACGATCAAAGTGGGGATTTCGCCGCTTTCGAGAGATATTTTACTTTCCTTCACAGAGATGGAACTGGATGAGGTAGTCGTAAAAGGGGAAGCTGCAAAATCGAGAGAAACACCAATTGCTTTTTCAAAATTAACAACGAAACAAATTCAGGAAGATCTCGGTACTCGGGATCTTCCTATGCTTTTAAATTCCACTCCTGGAGCATATGCAACAGAGCAGGGCGGAGGAGCTGGTGATGCACGGGTTTCTATTCGTGGTTTTGATCAGCGAAACATTGCCGTTTTAGTTGACGGTGTTCCAGTAAACGACATGGAAAATGGTCAGGTTTATTGGAGTAATTGGGACGGAATTGGCGATATTACGCGCTACATGCAAGTTCAAAGAGGTTTGGGTGCATCCAAATTATCTATCGTTTCTGTCGGTGGAACAATGAATATTGTTACCAAAGGAATTGATGCTAAAATGAGCACCTACGCTAAACAAGAAGTTAACAATTACGGATTATTTAAAACATCCATTGGTTACAATACCGGTTTACTTAAAGGAAATTGGGGAGTAACAGTTGCCGGAGCAAGAAAATGGGGATCAAGTTATGCGGATGCAACCTTCACAGATGGTTGGTCATATTTTTTGAAAGTTCAAAAGAAATTTAACAAGCATTTATTCAGTCTTGGTGTAAATGGTGCGCCACAATCGCACGGACAGAGAACTACGCGCTTGCCGATTGCAGTAATTGATCAAGGATTGGCGGAGCGATCTGGAGTAGATTACTATAAGTCTCTCGATTCCATTGCCCTAGTTAGTAGTTCTCAATTCACTACACCAACAATAGGCGCAAGAGGAATTCGATACAATCCAAATTATGGGATGTTAAATGGAAAGGAATACAATGAAAAGGTGAACTTTTTCCATAAGCCGCAATTTAACTTAACGCATTCTTGGAATCCTTCGGTAAAAATCAATTGGACAACAGTTGCTTATTTATCTATTGGTAAAGGAGGCGGAACGTCCATGAAATCAACTCCTGCAAGAGATACAACAGATGGGTTGTATGATATGCAAGGAGTGTATGATTATAATTCAGTTAATTACTCTAACGTTTACAGTACAACTGAACATGTTTCCAGTAATTACCTTCGTTCAGCGAATAACGACCACAAATGGGTTGGTTTATTGTCGACATTTAATTTTCAATTCAATAAAAATTTGACCGCGATGTTCGGTTTGGATGCGCGTTACTACAAAGGCTCACATTACCAAGCGGTATATGACCTAATGGGTGGGGATTATGCGATTGACAATACGGATAAAAATCAGCCAAAAGGAATTGGAAATGCAAGTTATTCCATGAAACGCGAAGGCGATAAAATTGCTTATTACAACGATGCCTTTGTGAAATGGGCCGGACTTTTTGGACAAGTGGAATACAAAAAAAATAAATGGAGTACTTTCTTAACTCTTTCTGCTTCGCAAACAGGATACCAGCGGGTGGATTATTTCAAAAAGAAAGATTTGGTTTTAGCGGATACAACCTTATCGCAAGCTGTTGGATTTGGCGATACGCTTGTTTACGATGGCGTTTCTTATACCAACAATTCTGCGGAAGCGCGTTTTGCTACTACAGATGAAAAATGGTACATGGGAGCAACAATTAAAGGTGGGGCAAATTATAATATCAATACCCACCACAATGTATTCATGAATTTAGGCTTTTTGGATATTGCTCCTAAGATGAATACCGTATTTGATAATAACAACCGACAATTTTTGGAAATTAAAAATCAAAAAGTAAGTTCATTTGAAGTAGGATATGGCTATAAAAGTAAAAAATTCTCTTCCAATTTAAATGTGTATTACACCCTTTGGAAAAATAAACCACCGCAAAGTGCTCCTTCTGTAAATACTGCTGACGGAACCTATTATTACAATATCAATGGTTTAGATGCTTTACACAAGGGAATTGAATTAGATTTTACTTGGAAGATTATTTCAAAATTATCGTTTGAAGGTTTGGCTTCCATCGGAGATTGGAAAACAATTTCAGGTAGTATCGTGACAATTACAGATAACGATAACAATATTGTTGCAACAGTAGATTTTAGTGCTAAAGATGTGCACGTTGGAGATGCTGCGCAATTGCAATTTGGAGGTGCTTTTCGTTATGAAATAAATAAAAATTTATACCTTAAATTGCGTTACACTTACTTCGATAAAAATTACGCAAATTTTGATCCGTTAGCTCTAACAGGGGTTAACAAAGACCGTGAATCTTGGAAAATGCCAAGCTATGGGTTGATGGATTTTAATTTTGGTTACGATTTAAAAGTTTGGAAATGTAACTTAACCATCAATGGTGGTGTAATGAACATTTTAAATGCAATATACATGACGGATGCACAAAACGGACTTGGTTTCGATGGTGCAACGGCTAACGTTTTTGTCGGCATGGGAAGAAGATTTAATCTAGGTCTGAAACTTGCCATTTAAGTTAAAATAAACAATAAAAACAACACATGAAAAAAGTAATTTACGCATCCCTTCTTGCTGTTTTAATCAGTTTTACTGTTAAATCTCAAGCGGTTTTACCGACAAGTTGGAGTTTTACCACGACCGTATTACCAATTGGTTGGACAGAATCTGAAAGTAATTTATATCCAGCTTCTGGAAATCCAGCTCCCGCAAAAAAATTCGATTCTTCTGGGGATAATTTGATTATTCATTTTGCGAGTGCACCAGGAAATTTAACGTATGACTTAACTGGAAATGGTTTCTCAGGAGGAACGTTTACAGTGGAAGAATCTGAGTTTGGAACAGTTTGGACAACCTTACGTTCGTTTACATCGCCACCAAATGCATCCTATACCATGTTTACGGATGCTCCTTTAGCAGCAACGCGTTACATTCGCTTTATCTATACAAATAAAGTATCTGGTAATATTGGATTAGACAATGTAAGTATTGCCGTAGGCGCAGCAACTCCACAGCAGGAAATCAACGTGAAACAAGGCGCAACGACTATTTTGTCAGGTGGAACACAAATAATGAATTCCCCATTGGCAACGATGACGCCAACTACTTTTTCTATTGAAAATCAAGGAACTGCGAATGCTTTGAATATCACAAGTGCAGTAATTTCCGGAACAAACGCAAGTGATTTTGCAGTAGCTTCTTTTCCTGCAAGCGTTGCAGCGGCAAGTGCTGCTAATTTGGTTGTGAATTTCACGCCATCCGCTTTGGGAAATAGAAATGCTGTTCTTACGATTAATAGTAATGATGTAGACGAGGCTGCGTATGTAATTAACTTGTACGGAATAGGCGGAAATTTGGCTTCTGAGCCAACAGCTCAAGCAACGAATTTGGTTTTTTCCAACGTTAAAACATACCGATTATCTGGAGCTTTCGCGCCATCTGCTGGAGCAGAAGGACATATTTTACTTAGAAAGAAAGGATCACCGATTACAGGAATTCCAGCGGATGGAACAGTATACCAACGTGGTGATATTGTTGGGGATGCACAAGTAGTGCTTTCTTCCACTTCCACGAGCTTTGTTCCAAATAATATCGTGGCAGGAGAAACGTATTACTTTGCTGTTTTTTCCTACAACGGAACAGGTTCGTTTAGAAATTATTTAACAACAACGCCATTAACTGGAAATGTTAGCACTCCAGCAACGATGTTGCCTTCAAATTACTATGCTGGGATTGCGACAGGAAGTTCATCGTTTGTTGCCGATTTGCACAATTTGGTGAACCCACATAACATGCAATTTTACAGTAATTATGCAAACTTTATGGTGAAGAATTTTGCAGCGAGAGATACAACTTTAGATCGAAGAGTGGTAACATGCGTTTATTCTGGTGAAAACAAGATTTATATTGAACCGTTTGATTTTACAGCAAATGGTTACAGCAGAGAACATACGTTTTGCCATAGTTGGATGCCAACAAATCCAGCACAAAGTTTACCGGAATACAACGACTACCACCATTTATTCCCATCGAATCAAAACCAGGTGAATGCCTTGAGAAGCAATTATCCTTTGGGAATCGTTGTAACGCCGTCTGGTGGCTATTTAGGATGTAAAATTGGATTGGATGCGAACGGAAATACGGTTTTTGAACCAAGAGACGAACACAAAGGTGACGCAGCGCGTGCGATGATGTACGAAGCAATTTGTTACACAACTGTTTCTGGTAATTTATGGGCTTTGCCATCTAACATTAGTACTTCTATTCCTTATGGACAAGATCAATACATTTTGAAACAATGGCACTTTAACGATTTGCCAAATGGCTGGGAAATGTCTAGAAACGATTACATCGATTCTTTACAAGATAACAGAAATCCATTTGTTGACAGTGTAGATTTTGTTTGTTACGTGAATTTCTCGAATATGACGTATGAAACATTGGGTTGTGAAGCATCGATTGATGAATTGTTAACGAAAGGATTTATCATGTATCCAAACCCAGCAAGAAGTGAATTGACGTTGCACGTGGATGCTACTACCATTTCCAGTTATGAAATTATGGACATTCGAGGAAGAGTAGTTTTATCTTCTGATGTGAATAATCTTGTTGTCGTGAAATTAAATACGGCAGCTTTGGAGTCTGGTACTTATATCGTAAAAGCAATAACACCATTTGGAATTGCGCAAAAATCGCTCGTTATTGAATAATGAAACGGGTAATTAATGCAATCTTACTATTAAGCATTGGAGCAGGTCTTTGGGCCTGCTCTTCTGTTTCTACTATTTCCATGCAAACCCAACGGATTGCTGTGGATGAGCGCTTTTCTCTAAACAGTTCATTGGATAGTTTGATTCAGCCGTATAAAGATTCTATGAACCGAGAAATGGGTGAGATTATTGCCTACGCATCCGTTGATTTCAGTGTCTCTCGACCAAACTCGAATTTAGGAAATTGGTTCACGGATGCAATTTTCACCAACCAAACACGAACCGTTCGTATGAGTGAACCAATTTTTTGTTTGTTCAATACGGGAGGAATTCGTTCTACGTTAAATAAAGGTGCAATTACACTTGGCGATCTATTTAAATTGATGCCTTTTGAAAATGAAATCGTTTGGGTTCGAATGCCAGCTGAAACGTTGTCGGAAATCGAAGTATACCTTCAAAAATCCGGCGGTGAGCCAATTTCAAATGCAAAAATGATACAAGGGAAGCTAGAATTATCCGGTTGGACAGAAAACACAACGCATTTTTGGGTAATAACCTCCGATTATTTAATGAATGGCGGGGATAAAATGGCATTTTTCGAAAAAAGAACTTCTGTTAATTTAACCGGAAAATTACTACGGGATGCTTTGATTCAAGAAGCAAAAGAACAAGGAGAATTAAGAGAAGACACCACGGAACGAATTAGTTTTTGAAATGAACAGAAGAAAATTTGTACGAAATAGTTTACTCATTTCTGGAGGAATAGTTTTCTCGGGAGCCGTATTTGCAGGAAAGTCAAAAAAAGTATCCAAAAAAATTACCATTTTACATACCAACGATACGCATTCTAATATAGATCCTTTCCCTTCAAATCACGCCAAATTCCCGAACATGGGAGGTGTTTCCCGTCGTTTTGAATTGATCAAGAAAATCCGAGAGGAAGAAGAGCATGTTTTACTCTTGGATGCAGGCGATATTTTTCAGGGAACGCCTTATTTTAATAAATATGGAGGCGTTTTGGAATTGAAAATAATGTCAATTTTGGGCTACGATGCAGCAACAATGGGGAACCACGATTTTGATGGCGGAATGGACGGCTTCTTAAAAGCAGCGGAATTTGCGAACTTCCCATTCGTTTGTGCAAACTATGATTTTTCCAATACCCTTCTGAACGGTAAAACCCAAGAAAATGTCATTATTCAGAAAGGATCTATAAAAGTTGGCGTTTTTGGAATTGGAATAGAATTAGAAGGATTAGTTCCCAAGGATAAATTTGGCGCTACCGTTTACCGCGATCCGATAGAAACAGCAAACCATCAAGCAGAAATTTTAAGGAAAAAAGGCTGCGACTTGATAATTTGTTTATCGCACTTAGGTTTTGAGTATGCATCGGATAGAATTTCGGATAAGGTTTTGGCAAAAAGCACAAAAAATATCCACCTGATAATTGGCGGTCACACCCATACTTTTATGGAAAAACCCTTTGAGGAGAAGAATCTCGAAGGGAAGTCCGTTCTAATTAACCAAACAGGTTGGGGCGGATTATACATGGGAAGAATTGATCTTGAGTTTGAAACGGAAGGATTCTCAAAAAGAAATACTGGAAAAGAAGTTGTAATTGTGCGCTGATTAAACAATAAATTGTAATCTTTACAGTTATTAAAACGTAAAAAAAATTATATGAAAAATATTTTTCTAGGTTCCTTTTTTAGTTTTCTACTATTTGCTGCTTATAGTCAGGAAGAAAAAATAATTGTAATTGACCGAGGATCTGGCAAACAATACAAAAGTGATCTTAAATCCGACCGGAAATTAGTAACGAATACTTCTGTGCTGAAATTCAGTCCTTTGCAAATGGTTGTTGGAGAAGTAAATTTCGGCTACGAGCGGAAGATTGATGAAATGTCGAGTATTGAATTTGAATTTGGACCCACATTATCTAATGTTGGATTGCGCGTGGAGGATAATCATTTTACCGATCCTTTTGGAACAAGCACACAAGAAACAAGTAAAATTGGGTTCTTTGGATCTGTCGGCTATCGTTTTTATCCATTAGACAATAGCAAAGTATTCAATGGTTTCTATGTTTCTCCGGTCTTTAAATACCGATTAATGAATTTTGGTTTGCGCGATTACTCTGAAAATTTGAAAGATACTAAAGGGAATGAAAACCATGCTTATTTTACATTTAATTTCGGATTCCAGCGCTGGTTATCGGATAACTTCTCTTTGGATTTTTTCGGTGGAATTGGATTAGGATATGAAGCAATTTCCACCTACAATGTTGCAGTAGGATACGATGGTAATTCTCAATTGTATACGTATTACTGGGATAAAAACGTTTACAGCGGCGTTCGATTCTTGGTAACTGGTGGAATTAAAATTGGAATAGGTAGGTAGTTTAGTAACCTATTGATCAAATCAGTTTAACACAAAAAAACCTCGGTACTACCGAGGTTTTTTTTATGCGCTATAAAATCGAATTTGTTATAAGTGTATTACTTCGCCATACGCAGCAGCAGCAGCTTCCATAATCGCTTCTGACATCGTTGGATGTGGGTGAACTGTTTTGATAATATCGTGACCTGTAGTTTCCAATTTACGGATTGAAACAATCTCAGCAATCATTTCAGTAACATTTGCACCAATCATGTGCGCACCAAGTAATTCGCCGTACTTCGCATCGAAGATTAATTTTACAAAACCATCTTTTGCTCCAGCAGCACTTGCTTTTCCAGATGCTGAGAATGGGAATTTACCAATTTTGATGTCTTTTCCAGCTGCAATAGCTTGTTTTTCTGTCATTCCAACAGATGCAACTTCCGGAGAACAATACGTACAACCCGGGATATTTCCATAATCCAATGGCTCAGGTGAATGACCTGCAATTTTTTCCACACAAATAATTCCTTCTGCAGAAGCAACATGCGCTAAAGCTTGATTAGGTGTTACATCGCCAATTGCATAGAATCCAGGGATGTTTGTCTGGTAGAAATCGTTAACTAAAATTCGTCCTTTGTCTACGACAATTCCAAGTTCTTCCAAACCAATGTTTTCAATATTTGCAGCGATTCCAACAGCAGAAAGTACAACATCACATTCGATCTTTTCTTCTCCTTTGGCTGTTTTAATCGTTACGACACATCCACTTCCAGAAGTATCAACAGATTCAACAGATGAACCCGTCATTACTTTAATTCCCATTTTCTTGAATGATTTTTCCAATTGCTTGGAAACTTCTTCATCCTCCACCGGAACAATGTTTGGTAAATATTCTACAACCGTTACTTCTGTGCCGATTGCATTGTAGAAATAAGCAAATTCAACACCGATTGCGCCAGAACCAACGACAACTAATTTCTTTGGTTGTGTTTTCAAGGTCATTGCTTGGCGGTAACCGATAATCTTTTCACCATCTTGCGGTAAATTTGGTAAAACTCTAGAGCGCGCTCCAGTTGCAATGATTACACCTTTATCTCCCGTATATTCTGTTACTGTTCCATCTTCTGCGGTTACAGAAACTTTTTTCCCTGCTTTCACAACGCCAGTTCCCATAAGAACATCGATCTTGTTCTTTTTCATCAAAAACTGAATACCATTGCTCATGCCGTTTGCAACGCCGCGACTTCTGTCAATCATAGCAGTAAAATCTACGGAAGCATCTTTCACCGTAATTCCGTAATCGCTAGCATGTGTCAAGTATTCAAATACGTTCGCACTTTTCAACAAGGCTTTTGTTGGAATACATCCCCAATTCAAGCAAATTCCACCCAAAGATTCCTTTTCTACAATTGCAGTTTTCAAACCCAATTGAGATGCGCGGATAGCAGCAACGTATCCACCAGGTCCACTTCCAATAACTATAATGTCGTAATTCATGTCTTTTTACATTAAAAATGTTGTGTGCGAAGTTAAGGATTTTTTCTTTGAGGAATGTAACGGCCTGTTTTTTTTGAAGTATTCCAAAGCGAATTTAAAATACCCAGCGATTTGAATTAATTATGTGCCAATTCAAACAAATTACATTAGTTAATTTTTACTTCTTCAAAAGATTTTAGTACACCACCTATTGAATTTTACCTATTTTCGCCAAATAACAACCATTTGATTGGGTTTAACACGTAAATAAACAACTAAAAAATTATGCAAAACTTCAAAAATCACGCAAAACTAAATCCATTACAGCATTTCATTTTAGCGCCAATTACCTTGATTTTGCTGGTGTGGTCAAGCATTAATTTGGTGAAGAATGGATTAAGCGACACTGCTTCTATTTATTCTTTTTTACTCGCACTAGCTGTATTTCTTGTTGGATTGATTTCCCGCATGTACGCTACCAAAAATCAGGATCGTACAATTCGATTGGAAATGCGTTTGCGTTATTTTGAAATGACAGGAACATCTTTTTCCTCGAAAGAAAAACAATTGAAATTGAGTCAGATTATTGCTTTGCGCTTTGCTGGCGATGCTGAAATACTTCCATTACTAGAAAGAACAATTGCTGAAAATTTATCCAGCAAGGAAATTAAATCAGCAATTACGGATTGGCAAGGAGATTATCACCGCGTTTAGGCAGTTGTGGGTGTTACGAAAAGGAATGTCTTTCGTTCCAACTATCGCGTTTTCAAAATGGCACGTTTTGATTTGCTGGGAATCATGAAAAAACGTTGAATTATTGAAAAATTCAGTTTATTAATTAATTGCCAATTTTCGTTGGGATTTTTACATCAAATTTCTCAACGATTGTGCATAGGACAATCTTTTTTATAGCTTTTTTCATTTACTTCATCAGTTAATTCAAAGCCATCGATTTCTAAAACCAGTTCAATACTTCGTCGTATGGATTTATTTATTCTTGTTTCTTTAATTTCTCAATTTTAGGGGAATACGTTTTTAGTTATGTTTCCACTTATCAATCAATGAACATTAAATGAACATTAATTTTAAGATAAATTTTCGAGATCTATAACTTAAGAAAAAATTTATCAATTTAAAATTTAGAGACTCAGTATTAATGTATATCAAAGCAATTTAAAGAAGTTTGATTCATTTAAAAAAGTAGGATAATTATACGAAAATATACTTTCATCTATATTTTTAAAAGGTTTTGAATTCTAATGTTAATTTTACTTAAACTTTATTAAATTAAATAATGGTTAAATTTCCCCTATGTTTTCATCTATTTATATTTGCTTTTTTATTGGTTCCAACAAGGGGTAATTGTCAAAGTGAAAAAATAAAAATATCAAAAAAGTCAAGGGTTTTTCAAAATAAACGAAACAATAGTTTTATCGTATTTGACGATTCATCCTATTATTATGAATTCAAAATAAGTACAGCTAAATGGGAGAAAAGGGCATATACATTTCAAAGCGATATTTCATTTAATAATTTTAATAATCAGTACATTCCAATTGCATCTGAAAATGGAGAGATCTATTTTGTAGACAAAGGAATAGGGGAAGTATATAAACTAGTGCAAGATACGCTAAAGAGAATTGATCAATCTTTTCATCATCAAAATCAGTATTATGGTTGTTTATTTACTTATAAGAACATTATATACTGTTTCGGAGGATATGGGTTATTTACGTTTAAAAATATTTTTACCTATTTTGATGAGAATTTAGGAGAATGGTTTCCATTGGAACTTCCGCTAAAAAGTGCTAAGCCTGATCCTCGTTCCCATAGTCACTTTCAAATAGTTGAAGACAGGTTTATTCTATTTGGAGGTATGCAATCAGCATTTGAAGAGACTAAGAAATTTGATGATGTTTGGGAGTTTAATTTTATAAAAAAGAAATGGAAAAATTTAGGTAAAATTAACCCCGAACTAAGTCCCATTTTTTTTCAAGAAGATCCCAATAATTTACTTCAATATTTGCCCATATACGACATCAAATTATTTGACTTAAATCTTGAAAAGAATGAATTTAAAATATACAAATCCATTTTTTTCTCCAACTATCAACAAATTTTAAAAGACACTACTTCAACCAATATTTGCGTCGTTTTTTCCACGAGATATGACGTTTCACATGTCATTGTTTTGGCTAAGGATAAAGCACTTTCGCCGAAGGTTTCAAGTGGCGTAATTTATACTGAAAATACCAAGTCGAAAACAAATAGTCTTTTCTTTTTTATGCAAAGTTTCCTTCTTTTTATTTTGATAGGTATTGTTTTATTTTATTTCAAAAAGAAAACAACACGATTAAAGAGTAATGAATCAAAATTCTTTCACAAGATAAATGGATTATATTACTTTCAAAATCAATTGTTAGAAGAAAACTTTGATTTACTTGAAATCATGTTACTCAAAAAGTTCTTAGATCAGCCTGCACAAATTTTGGAATTATCCTTAACCCTTGGGATTTTTGAGTTTGACGAAGCATCTCAAGAAACCGCTAAAAAACGTCGCGAAAACAACTTTAAATCAATTTGTGAAAAAATTGCTCAAAAAAGTGCTTTATCCCCAAAAGATATTTTTATAGAAACACGCAACCCAATAGATAAAAGAATTAAACTTTTTAAATTGCATCCAAGTTTAGTTGATTCATCCATTGATTAAATTAGTTGATAATATAATTTAGACTAA
>JBIKZR010000207.1:0-4178 GCA_044354635.1 Crocinitomicaceae bacterium
TAGGGGTAAGTTGTTTTTAATTCTTGAAAAAAATCACGATATTTACGTTATTAATTACTACATTACGTAAGAGTAAATATAGTAATATAAAACAACTAAATCAACGTTATGAAAGCAAAAACATTTTTAGAATTGGCTTCTTTGTCAACAGCTT
Organism: Crocinitomicaceae bacterium; assembly: GCA_044354635.1. Lineage (GTDB taxonomy): Bacteria > Bacteroidota > Bacteroidia > Flavobacteriales_D > Crocinitomicaceae > M0103. Next base: position 155 of record JBIKZR010000207.1, read on the forward strand.
TGTATACCATTTCAAAGGATGCAAAATTAATGGAGAAGCTGGAAACGCTCTCCGAAAGTGGAAAGGAAAAAATCAATCATTTCATGAAAGATGTTGTAATCGATGAAAATGGAAAAGAGATGGAATTCTTGGATCGTTTGGCTCTGAAAGCGCAAGAAACAAAAGATGATTTAGAGACTAAAATTGGTGAAATGGCTGCAACTTTTTATGCCAAGATTAACGTGGCGCATACCGATAAAATTCTTCTCTTACAAAGTAAATTAGACCAACTACAGAAAGATGTTTCCCTTGTGGAAGCTAGATTAAACCAATTGGAAAAAACCCAAAACAGCTAATGGGATTATTCTCAGGGATAAAATATCGGTATCGGTCATTTAAACGCTATAATCAAATTTTACGCGTATTTGTTCGCTATGGATTCGAAGAATTGGTCTCCTACATGATTAGTACGGGCAAGTATAGCATACTACGGAAACTAATTCCTTCTACAACAAAGAAAAACGCACAGAAATACTCGAAGTGGGAAAAAATGCGTTTGGTTTGCGAGGAGCTGGGACCAACGTTCATTAAATTCGGTCAAATACTCAGTAATAGGCCAGATCTTTTGCCGGAGGATTTGATTTTTCAGTTTGAAAAACTACAAGACAATGTTCCCCCGTTACCAGGAAATATTGCCAAAGAAGTGGTTGAACGTGAATTACAAAGTACGGTAGATAATTTATTTGCTTGGTTTGATGAAGAAGCATTTGCCTCCGCATCGATGGCGCAAGTGCACAAAGTGACGCTGAAAACGGGCGAATTAATTGCATTGAAAATCCAACGCCCAGGAATTAAGGAAATAATTATCGAAGACATCAAAGTAATGTACATGTTGGCGGATATTTTTGAAAAACGAATTCCCGCTTTGAAGAGTTTTGATCCAAGGGGTTTGGTAAAGAATTTTGAGGAAAGTATTTTGAAAGAGTTGGATTTTATTCATGAATCCCTAAATGTGCAGCGTTTTTCCAACAACATTAAAAATGATATTTCAGATAAGACAACCTATACAATTTCTGTTTACCGGCAATTTACCACGACGAAAGTTCTTGCACTGGAATTTATCTCGGGTACAAAAATCACCAATATTGGAAGGCTGGAAGCGATTGGGCTAGACAGCAAAATCATTGCGAACCGTCTCGCTGTTTCCTACGTGAAACAAGTTTTTCAATATGGTTTTTTCCATGCAGATCCGCATCCTGGAAATATTTTAGTGATGGATAGTGGCGAAGTTTGCTTTTTGGATTTTGGAATGATGGGAAGTATTATGGATCGTGATATTGAAATGTTTGGACATTTATTTCTTTCCGTAAAAGCGCAGAATGTAAAAGGAATTATTACCGCTTTACAGCAAATGTCGGACGTAACCGTAATTCGAGACAAACGCGCGTTGGAATTTGCCCTCTATGAATTTGTGCAGACCTTTGAAATCCATTCGATTCATCAAAATGAAATGAGTACCGTTTTGATGGAACTGAAAGACGTAATTGTAGATCATGGTTTGAAAGTTCCAGCGCACTTTTTTCTTTTGGCAAGATCGATGGTCACCGTGGAAGGCGTAATTCACCACTTGGATCCTAAGTTGGATTTATTGGAGTTGGCGCGGCCTTTTATCGTAAAAGCTATCAAGAAAAAATTTAATCCTTTGGCCTTGAGTCGAAAAGTACTCAACGGCTTAGTAGATTTTGGCGCTTACATGGAAGATTTCCCGCAAGATTTGAAAAATGCTATTCGAAAAATTAATAGCGGAAATATCCAAGTCGATTTAACCCATAAAGGAATTGATCCGATGGTGCACACCATCAATCGGGTAACAAAGCAAATTGTGCTGGTTCTTATTTTTGCAAGTCTATCTATTGGTTCCTCTTTATTGATAATTCACGAAATAAAACCGCTCTGGGGAAGTTATTCTGCTTTGGGAGTTGTAGGTTTCATTCTTGCCGCGATCATCGGTTACCGCATGCTAAAAGATTTAAGGAAAGGAGATCACGACGATTGGAAAGGATGGAATTCAGATTAAACAAAAAAGGCTAGCGCATGGTCGTCAGCCTTTTTTGTTTCTATCGTGTTAAATAAATAAATTAACGGGAAACAAATGCTTTTTTGAAATGGCTGAAAGCTTTGGATAATTCATCCTGAAAAGTTGCGAAGCGCTCGTCGATAGTGGATTTGCTCCGGAAATTTTCCTTGAACTGTAAAATCGCATCTTCCAATTGTTCTTTTCCCGCTGTAAATTCAGTGGAAACCTTTTCCTTCAATGGATTTAATTTTTCGGAAAGAATTTCTAGCTTTAATTTTAGGTTTTCCAATGTCTCCAAAAAAAGTGCATTCGACTCAATAAACGTTGGATTTGTTTTAATTGCAACTTGTAACGAATGAATTGCAAGTCCTATTTTCTTCTTTTGTTCCTCAAAGACCTCTGCGGTTTCCGCTTTCCCTAGAGCTAGCTGTACCTGTAAGTCCTGAATTTTCCCAAGAATATCGTCCCAATTTTGTTTTCCGTGAATTGCTTTTAATTTAATTTCATGGGTGAAATTACTGTAGGATTTTTTTAGCGCGTGAAATGCATCCATCGCTTCCATTTTTCCCAAACTCAACTGAAGTTGAAATTCCTCCAACTCCGCAGCTGATTTGCGCATTCCCTCCACAACGTGGTCGATAAAGTGCATGTTTTCTGTTTTTTCCATTTAATTCCTTTTATACTTAAAGGTACGCTGTAATTCATCGCGACATTAGCAAAGTCAACAGTATGAACTATTTTTTCAACGAAAAAAAAGGGCAATTTACCTTGGCTTTTTACGTATTAAACTTTGGTAGTCTAACCAGTATAAAATTTTGATGGAAAAACTGTTCAACGGGGAATAATCTAATACAGTGGAAATATTCGAAAAGTAGGATGCATCTATATTTTTGTCGTTTGAAAAAATCGAATTTTTCCACACTATATTTATTTCGCTTCCCGGTAAAAATACCCAACGGTAAACTAAATCTATGGTAAAAGCATTGTAGTTTGTATTGTAAATTGGAACGCCATTTCCATCCAATCCTGTCAAATTATTTTGGCTTAATGTACCGTCATCGTTCAAATTATAAAACGAATCATAGGATAATGTGGATCGGTAATGCCGTAAACGAAAAGTTACTCCCATTCGATTTGTTGCCGTAAATTGAAGGTTAATTGTATTCGTAATATTCATTCTATCTCGTGATCCAAAAATAATTTCTTCGCTAGGTATGGCTTGGTTTCCAATATTTACGGCGAATCCTTGACTATTGAAGGAGAAATTCTGGTTGAATTCGTAAACTAAGAATAGTTTTTCTGAAAGCCGCACCCGCGGGCTGATTTCGTAATAATACTCCATCCAATTTTCCCGGGCAACGAAAACGTAATTAAAATTAATATCGATAGCGAATTTTTTTTGGTAATTACTGGAAATACAAGCGCCAACATTTAGCCATTTTGGACGGGTGAAATACCTGCCTACGGATCTAGGCTCGAAATAATCGAAATTCTCAGATAAAGCACTGTTGAATTCAAATCCTGCGGCGTGGAATTTCTTGCTATTCGCAAAAAGTAATCCCGACAAATAGGTTGCTGTAAAAACGGATGGTTTATAAAGCCGGTTGTAGGAAAGGGTAAGAGAACCTGAGAATTTATTGATTCGCCAAAACGGTGTGAATTTACGGTAGCGAATGTTTGCTTCCGCAATGCGCTTGTTATTATTGGTGTTATAGCCTAAATCGTTTGGATCGTACGTGTTGGATTCTTCAAAATACGAAGCGCTAAATATTACTTTCCCAGTTTGCTTTCCTGCTTGTACGCCGTAATTGTAGCCGGTTTTTGTGGCGCTTGATTCAAATTTATTGGACAATGCTGTTCGGCCGGAAATAAAAAATGCATTGTCCTCTGTGTTTAATTTCATGTTTAAACCGCTGACATTGGCATCGTAAAAATTCCCTTCGCGCAGCACATTTGTATTGGTCAAGG
>JBIKZR010000208.1:0-4171 GCA_044354635.1 Crocinitomicaceae bacterium
TACACGGATGAAAATTGGGTTTTGAAAAATATTAGTTTAGATATTGAGGCTGGTTCAACAGTAGCGTTTGTTGGCGCGACTGGGGCAGGGAAATCAACTATTGTGAATTTATTGGGTAGATTCTACGACTACCAAAAGGGCGAAATTTTTATTGGAGACAGCAATATCCGCGATATCGAATTAAGTTATTTAAGGAGAAATATTGCGATAGTCTTGCAAGATGTTTTTCTGTTTTCAGATACAATTCATAACAATATTACCTTAGGAGATAATTCCATTTCAAGAGAACAGGTAATTGCTGCCGCGAAAGAGGTTGGTGCAGATGTTTTTATCCAAAAATTACCTGGCGGCTACGATTATCAAGTTGGCGAGCGGGGCGGGGTTTTATCTGTTGGTCAACGCCAATTACTTTCTTTTATTAGAGCGAGTGTTTACAATCCTGCAATTTTAATCTTGGACGAAGCAACTTCCAGTGTAGACAGCGAATCGGAAGAGTTGATTCAAAAAGCTACAGAGAAATTAACGAAGGGTAGAACTTCAATCGTAATAGCGCATCGCTTGTCAACCATTCAAAATTCAGATAAAATCGTTGTTTTGGATGCTGGAGAAATAATGGAAATTGGCTCGCATCAAGAGTTACTGCTTCAAAATGGATTTTATCGAAAATTATACGATAGACAATTCTCAGACGAAAAAGAGGCGAAATGATTGGTTTAAAAATTGGTGGAGTTCCTGAACATTTCAATCTTCCATGGAGATTGGCAATTGAAGAAGGTCGATTTCGAGAAATAGGTTTGGACCTGCATTGGAGCGATATGAGCGGCGGAACAGGTCAAATGATTCGAGGATTGGAAGCTGGTTCAATCGACATTGCAGTCTTGTTGACGGAGGGAATTACAAAATCTATTTTGGAAGGTTTGAATGCGAAAATTATTCAATTGTATGTGCTTTCTCCATTGAGTTGGGGAATTCATGTCCCTTACCATTCGGATATCACGTCTATAAATCAATTGGAAAATAAAACGTTTGCAATTTCGAGGGAAGGTTCTGGCTCTCATTTGATGTCTTATGTTTTGGCAAATAAACAGGGGTGGAACACAGAAAAACTTCAATTTAAAATTGTCGGTGATGTTTATGGCGGATTGTGGGCTTTGCAAAACAACGAAGCGCAATGTTTTTTATGGGAAAAATACACCACTTTTCCTTTTGCTGAACAAAAAAAATGCCGCTACATAGATGCAATTGCAACTCCATGGCCTTGTTTTGTAATAGCGGTTAGAAATGAAGTGTTAGAAAAATACGGTTCGCTGTTAACTGAAATGTGCGAAGTGTTAAATAAGAGAGCTTTGGAAGTTAAAAAAGACGAAAATTCGGTTGAAATTATTTCCTGGCGCTACAATCTTCCTGCTGAGCAAGTTGCAAATTGGCTGCAGGAAATCGAATGGAATTATAGCGGTGTTTCGGATCCATTGGCTTTCGAAAAAACGATAGAATATTTACTCAAAATAGGACTGATACTGCCAAAAGACGCAGAAAATTGGCAAACTAAATTATTTTAATTTTACGGCATAAACGGTGCAATGCATCCGCAAAAATAAAACGATATGAAAACAGGCGTGCTTTTAATCCAACTCGGAACTCCCGATAGTCCTTCCACTTCCGATGTTAGAAGGTACTTAAGTGAATTTTTAAATGATCCAAGGGTAATTGATATTCCTTGGTTGCCAAGAAAATTGCTAGTAAACGGAATAATTGTGCCATTTCGTGCACCAAAATCCGCTAAAATATACAAGGAATTGTGGGCGATTGGCGAGGGCTCTTCTCCTCTAATGACGCATACTGCGAATGTTGTGAAATTAGTTCAAGATAGATTTGACGCTTCGGATGTAACGATTGAAATGGCAATGCGCTATCAGAATCCTTCTATGGATAGTGTTTTGGAACGCATGCGTTTGGCTAATTACGACCAAATTATTGTTCTTCCACTTTTTCCGCAATATGCAAGCGCTTCAACCGGTTCAGCAATAGAAAAAGCAATGAATATTATTCGAAAGTGGTGGGTGATTCCAGAAGTTAAAATTATAAACCAATTTTGGGACCATGATGGATATATCAACTCCATTGTGGAACGCGCAAAAACGTATGATTGGAATGCATACGACCATGTGCTTTTTTCCTTTCACGGATTGCCAGAACGCCAAGTAGATAAAGTTTACGAAGGAACAGATCTGTGCACCGACCAACCATGCGAATCGGAAATTAATGAAGAAAATAAATTTTGTTACAAAGCAACTAGTTTTGCAACCGCTCGATTAATTGCAGAGAAGCTAGGAATGAAGGAATCGGATTATACAGTCTGCTTTCAATCGCGACTGGATAAAAAATGGCTTACTCCTTTTTCAGATAAAGTAGTGGAAGAATGGGGGAAGAAAGGAGCAAAGAAACTATTGGCTTTTAGTCCTGCGTTTGTGGCGGATTGTTTGGAAACAATTATTGAAATTGGCGAGGAATACCAGGAGATTTTTGAAGAACATGGCGGTGAAAAAATACAGTTGGTTCCCAGTTCCAATGACCACCCATTGTTTATTGACTGTTTGGTCGACTTAATCGAAAAAAGAATCTAATTTTTTATTCCCAAACTAGTTTCGTAAATTTGCAAACAAAATAAGCATTTAGGTGTTTGAAAGAATAGAAATCACACAATAAAACAATAAGAATCAAGTATAATCATGAGTAATACAACAGAAAAACTGGCTTACAAAGTTAAAGACATCAGTCTTGCGGAATGGGGCCGAAAAGAAATTACATTGGCAGAAGCAGAAATGCCAGGATTAATGGCATTACGTGAAGAATTTGCAGGTAAAAATCCTTTAGAAGGTGCGCGCATTGCAGGATGTTTGCACATGACAATCCAAACAGCTGTATTAATTGAAACACTAATTGATTTAGGTGCAGAAGTTACTTGGTCTTCTTGTAATATTTTCTCTACACAAGATCATGCTGCTGCTGCTATTGCCGCTGCGGGTGTTCCAGTTTATGCTTGGAAAGGTATGAACGAAGAGGAATTCGATTGGTGTATCGAACAAACTATTTTTGCGTTTAAAAATGGCGAGCCTTTAAATATGATTTTGGACGATGGTGGTGATCTTACAAATATGGTTTTTGATCGTTATCCAGAATTAACTGCTGCTATCAAAGGTCTTTCTGAAGAAACGACTACTGGAGTTCACCGTTTGTATGAGCGTGTTAAAAATGGAACGTTAGTGATGCCAGCAATCAATGTAAACGATTCTGTTACTAAATCAAAATTTGATAATAAATACGGTTGTAAAGAATCTTTAGTAGATTCTATTCGCCGTGCTACAGATATTATGATGGCAGGAAAAGTTGCTATTGTTTGTGGTTACGGAGATGTTGGAAAAGGCTCTGCTGCTTCGTTACAAGGTGCTGGAGCGCGCGTAATTGTTACGGAAATTGATCCAATTTGTGCCTTGCAAGCCGCAATGGACGGATTTGAAGTGAAGCGATTTGATAATGTTGTGCATTTAGGTGATATTATCGTTACAACAACGGGTAACAAAGATATCGTCGTTGGTCGTCATTTTGAAAAAATGAAGGACAAAGCAATTGTGTGTAACATCGGTCACTTCGATAATGAAATTAACATGGCTTGGTTAAACGCAAACCATGGTTCTACAAAAAACACAATCAAACCGCAAGTGGATATGTACACAATCGATGGTAAAGATATTATTATCCTTGCTGAAGGTCGTTTGGTAAATCTTGGCTGTGCAACTGGTCACCCATCTTTTGTAATGTCGAATTCTTTCACAAACCAAACCCTAGCTCAATTGGAATTATGGCATAACAGTGCTAATTATGGAAACGATGTTTACATGCTTCCAAAACATTTGGACGAAAAAGTAGCGCGTTTGCACTTGGCTAAAATTGGCGTGGAATTGGAAGAGCTTTCTAAAGATCAAGCGGAATATATCGGTGTAGATGTTAAAGGTCCTTTCAAGGCAGAACACTACAGATATTAAGAATTAAATTTCTGATAAATTAAAAGGAATCTCCAATTGAGATTCCTTTTTTTATGCCCAAAAGATTCCACTGTTCCATTCTTTGTAGAAAATGCACCTTGATTTATTTTGCGGATTTTATGCTAAAA
>JBIKZR010000209.1:0-4168 GCA_044354635.1 Crocinitomicaceae bacterium
GAGCGCGAACAGGATTAAGTGGCGGTTCGTTGCCTGTTCACAAAGGAATTGCGCTTTCCATGGAGAAATTCAACCGAATTTTACATATTGATGAAAATAATCACCAAGTAACAACAGAACCAGCCGTAATTACAGAAGTGTTGCAAAATACGCTGAAAGAAAAAGGCTTATTCTACCCGCCAGATCCAGCAAGTAAAGGAAGTTGTTTTATCGGTGGAAATATTTCGGAAAATTCTGGCGGTCCGAAGGCCGTAAAATATGGCGTAACCAAAGATTATGTTTTAAATCTGGAAATTGTATTGCCTACGGGAGAAATAATTTGGACAGGTGCTAATGTTTTAAAAAATGCTACCGGTTACAATTTAACGCAGCTGATTGTTGGTTCAGAAGGAACTTTAGCCGTGATAACAAAAATTGTTTTGCGTTTAATTCCCCATCCAACGAAAGATCTTTTGCTGCTCGTTCCGTTTTTTGACGCCGAAAAAGCATGTGAAGCTGTAGCTGCAATTTTCAAAGCTGGAATTACACCGAGTGGCATGGAATTCATGGAACGCGATGCATTAGTGTACACGCAGGAATTTACAGGCGATTTTTCGATTGAAGTAAAAGAAAATCATGCTGCACATTTATTAATTGAGGTGGATGGTTTCGATTCCGATATTCTTATGGGAGAATGTGAAAAAATAATGTCTGTTTTGGAAAATTTTGAAACGGACGAGATTTTATTTGCAGAAAGTGAAGCACAAAAAAATAGTTTATGGTCGCTTCGCAGAAAAGCGGGCGAAGCAGTTAAATCGCAATCTATTTATAAAGAGGAAGATACGGTTGTCCCGCGGTATGAATTGCCAAAACTATTGCACCATGTAAAAGCGATTGGTAAAAAATATAATTTACATTCTGTTTGCTATGGCCATGCTGGGGATGGGAATTTACACGTCAATATTCTAAAAGGAAATCTAAGCGACGCGGAATGGGAAATTGAATTACCGAAAGCAATTCGAGAAATCTTCACCGAAGTTGTGAATTTGGGGGGAACGCTTTCTGGCGAACACGGAATCGGTTTGGTGCAAAAAGGCTATATGGATATAGCTTTTCCAGAGGTAAGTTTACAACTTATGCGCAATATTAAAAACGTATTTGATCCAAATGGAATTTTGAATCCAGGAAAAATAATGAATTAAAGGATGAACGAAAATAAAGGGTGAACTAAAATATATAGTAAACAGCGCATTAATTTAATTCCGCTGCGAATAGAAATTTATTTGGAGAAACTAAATTCGTTTTTACGGCATACATCACTATTCCTGCTGTATTTTTAACACCCAATTTTGCCATTATATTTTTTCGATGCGTGTTGATTGTGTGGTTGCTTAAAAAGAGGTATTCCGCGATTTGTGCATTTGTCATTCCTTCGGCAATCAAAACAATGATTTCATTTTCACGCTCGGAAACAATTACAGCTTCGCAAGAAAAGGATTCGAAATCTATGTCATTTACATCAATTGAAGCGCGCTGAATCGTTTCTAGAATCTGACCACAAAAAAACTTATTCCCTTTCCCTGTTTCTTCCACAGCACTTATGATTTCTGATAATTCGCAGTCTTTTTTAACATAACTTTTCACGCCAGAGCGCAAAGCGTTAACCAATGTTTGTGCAGATTGATCTGGGGTAATTGCTAGAAATTTAGCCGCTGGCTGAAATAATAATATCTTTGGTATAACATCGATATCAAAACCTGGTGAAGTGTAATCGATTAAAATAACCGCTGCACCAAAATTCTTGACAATTTGAATCAATTCTTCTTTATTTCTAGCCTCACCAACGATTTTAAACGCAGTTTGCGTGCTAAGAATGGTTCTCATTCCCACCCGAACTAAATCATTACTATCAGCTAAAATAACGTGCACCTTATTTAGAATTGTTTTAAACAAAGTTACTAAGATTGTTGAATTTCAGAGGCTAATTCTAGAAAGATTTTCAAAAAAAACAAACGTAGAACTGTTGAAAAATCGTTTCACCTGTTCGTTGGCTCTAATGGGTTGAAATTAAAATAGATAATCCAAAATTCAGCCATAAAAAAAGTCCGGAAACGAATTCCCAGACTTTTCCATTATCCTTTTTTATGTATCAACGTGTAAATAGCATTTCTCTAAATTTCGGCAATGGCCATAATTCATCGTCTACCAATAATTCTAATTTATCTGCGTGGTACCGTATTTCGTCAAAGTGCACTTTTACCAAATCGCAATAAGCAATTGCTTTTTCTTCGGCGTGTCCAAATTTATTTGCTGCCTTTCGTGCCGTCAACATCACGTCGGCAGTGGATTTCATGCTATTAAAATGCACTGCAATCCGCTGGATTAATTCGATTTGCGCTTTTGCAGCCTCTTTCCCTGCTTTTTCACCTAAAACGGCTAATAAACCTTGCACATTTTTCAGTAATTTATTTTGGTAATCCACAACAGTTGGAATAATCATAGATTGAACAACATCGCCCATAATTCTCGCTTCTATTTGAATTTTCAAGGTGTAATTATCGAATTCAATTTCCTGTCTTGCCTCCAATTCGCGCGGTGTCAATATTTTCATATCGTCGAATAAATGAATTACTTTTTTATCGCTCCAAATTTTCAATGCACGCGGCGTATCTTTTAAGTTCTTCAAACCTCTTTTCTCTGCTTCTTTCACCCACTCGTCTCCGTATCCATTTCCTTCGAAACGAATTTTCTTGGATTCCTTAATCAATTTTTGAAGTTCTTTCAAGATTGCTTCGTCCTTTGCTTCGCCTTTATCAATTCGAACGTCGACTGATTTTTTGAACGCAATTAATTGGTTTGCCATAATCGTGTTCAGAACAATCATTGCAGAACCACAATTTGCAGTGGAGCCAACCGCACGGAATTCAAATTTATTTCCTGTAAATGCAAAAGGTGACGTTCTATTTCTATCGGTATTATCCAATAAAATTTGTGGAATTTTTCCAATATTCAATTTCAATTCGGTTTTTTCTTCTGGCGTCATTCTGCCCGCTTTCACATTTTGTTCAATATCATCCAATAATCCGGACAACTGGGAACCAATAAATGCGGAAATAATTGCTGGCGGAGCTTCGTTTGCTCCCAAACGGTGATCGTTTCCTGCTGATGCGATACAAGCGCGTAAAATATCCGCATGGTCGTGGATTGCCTTGATTGTATTTACAAAAAACGTAAGAAATTGCAGATTCGATTTTGGATTTTTCCCCGGAGCCAATAAATTCACACCTGTATTTGTTGCCAATGACCAGTTGTTGTGTTTTCCAGATCCATTTACGCCAGCGAAAGGTTTTTCGTGCAATAAAACACGGAAATTGTGCTTTCTTGCCGTTTTTTCCATAATATCCATCAACAATAAATTGTGGTCATTTGCCAGGTTACATTCCTCAAACATCGGAGCACATTCAAATTGATTTGGAGCAACTTCATTGTGGCGCGTTGTAACAGGAATTCCAAGTAAAATAGATTCCGTTTCAAAATCACGCATAAACGCTGTAACGCGATCTGGAATTGAACCAAAATAATGATCTTCCAATTGTTGGCCTTTTGCTGCCGCGTGACCAAATAATGCTCTTCCCGTCATCATCAAATCCGGTCGCGCATTGAACAACGATTGGTCAATTAAAAAATATTCTTGTTCCCAACCTAAAGTTGCGTTAACCTTCGTAACATTTTTATCAAAATACTGGCAAACTTCCGTTGCAGCTTGATCTACCGCATTTAAAGCTTTCAGCAAAGGCATTTTGTAATCCAAAGATTCACCGGTATACGAAATAAATATAGTTGGAATGCAAAGTGTTTTTCCAATTACAAAAGCTGGTGAAGAAGGATCCCAAGCGGTATAACCTCTTGCTTCAAATGTATTTCGAATTCCACCATTTGGAAACGATGAAGCATCCGGTTCTTGTTGCACCAATAATTCGCCATCAAAACGTTCAATTGCTCTTCCGGGACCAACTGGTTTAAAAAATGCATCGTGCTTTTCTGCTGTCGATCCTGTCAAAGGTTGGAACCAGTGCGTATAATGTGTTGCGCCTTTTGTCAAAGCCCAATCTTTCATTGCGGAAGCAACTTGATCTGCCATTTTACGCTCCAAACGTGTTCCGTTTTGAATAGATTCTTGCATAGATTT
>JBIKZR010000210.1:0-4161 GCA_044354635.1 Crocinitomicaceae bacterium
TTCTTTGTAGCGACCAGAAAGTTCTTCCGCAAAATGCATCGCGTCACACATGGATCCGCCGTTTCCACAACTGATTATTTTCCCGCCATTTCGCAGCGATGTAGCCATTAATTTTCCTGCTGTTTCAATCAATACATGATTTTCAGAAGTGTTGAATTTGTTCAAAATTTCAACTGCCTCGGAAAAATGGTCTGCTATTTGTTTTGTGCTCATTTGTATGAATTTCATCAAAAATAAATAAAATCAATGCGACTTGGTGAAATTCATTCAAACTTCTTATATTTGAATCCGGAGTTTACTCCCTAAAACTACAAAATTATGATAAAAAGTTTACTTGTATCAGCATCAATTTTTTTAGCTTTTTCACTTTCTGCTCAAAGTGATTGCTATAAGCGGTTGGAGGATGCTTTCACGAAAAGAGGTTCATATACGATTGGTGATGACATGCACAGCGGAATAATTATCAGTTATTTCGAGAAAGATGGTGTTACCTGTGTGTCCGGAAAAACAAGGGTAGAAAATGGACAAATAGTCTCCGTCTTTATTCAATACGACGATAATTCCTATGAACTGATAGAAAAGAAATTCTACAATGAAAAAAAGGGTAGACCAACGATAACAAATGGTATTTCCGAAATGATTTATACGCCAGACGGCGAGAAGTTTAAAATTATTTTTATCGAGAAATTAAAACCAAAGCAAAAAGCATTAAAGGAAATTAGCTTACCGGATGATTTGTGAGTAATTATTTAATTAAAAAACAAATCCCAATTTTAAACAGTTGGGATTTTTTATGAAACAATGAATTATTTCGAAAATAAAATTATCTGGATTATTGGCGCATCATCTGGAATAGGTGCTGAAATGGCAAATCAAGCTGCTGATTTAGGCGCTAAAGTGATACTTTCCGCCCGTAATTTAGATGCACTTGAATCTGTGCGATTAAAGTTGAAAAACCCTGATTTTCACCTAATTCTGCCAATTGATTTAGCTCAAAATGAAAATTTCTCTGAATTGGTAGACATAATCATTCAAAAACATGGGAGAATTGACATGCTTTTTAACAATGGCGGCGTAAGTCAACGTTCTATTATTTCAGAAACACCATTGGAAATTGACCGTAAAATAATGGAAATTAATTATTTCGGAAATATTGCGCTCACAAAAGCAGTTCTTCCGTATATGATTCAGCAAAAAGCCGGACACATTGTTGTTATTTCCAGTATTGCAGGAAAATTTGGTTTCTTTTTGCGATCGGCTTATAGCGCGTCCAAACATGCTTTGCATGGGTTCTACGAAAGTTTGCTTTTAGAAGAAGAGAAAAATGGAATACGCGTTACAATTGCCTGTCCAGGGAAAATAAATACAAATATTTCACGGAATGCTTTGAATAGTTTGGGCGAATCGCATGGAGTTATGGATCATAACCAAGAATCCGGCATGTCGGCAGAGTCTTGCGTGAACAAGTTGTTTTGGGCAATCTCAAAAAACAAAAAAGAAATTTTAATTGGTAATAAAGAAATTTTTGCAGTAACAATCAAACGGTTTCTCCCAGGTCTTTTTTGGAGAATTATTAAAAAACAGTCCGCGACCTAATTACGATTTACTGATTTTTTCTTTGCGAATGATGGAAATGGAGGGATTCAATGCTACCAACTTTTCGATAAATAATTCTGGGTTTTCTGGTGAAATAAATAGATCGTCAAATTTGTTGTAATGGATAACCAATCCTTGTAACGAAGTTGAAAATTTTAATCCTCCATATAGTTTTGTCCCAACTTCAATTTTTCGAATGGAGGAGTAGGGAAGGGATTTGTGAAAAATCACCGAACGACAATACAAAAAATCATCTTTAAATGTGTAATTTGTGGTTATCTTCAAAACATAAAAGAAAATTGCAAGACCAATAAAAAAAACCTGAAAAAACACGATGTCTTTGCTGTTTTCATTGCTTTTTGCTAGGAAGATAGCACCAACAATGCCAATCCCGAAAAAGAGTAGTATAAACCCTTTAAAAAACCAATCTATTTTTGATTTGAAAACCATTTACTTCACAATAAAAAAGGCAGAAATCATTTGAAATCTGCCTTTGTTTAGCTTAATTCTTTTTTAATATTGGTATAATGGGCGACTTCCCATTAATGCATTCACTTCTTTTCGAACGGAAGAAATCACTTCTTCGTTTGTAATATCGGACAAAACGCGGTCAATTAACGCCACGATTGTTGCAATTTCAGTTTCTTTAACTCCCCTTGATGTAATTGCAGGCGTTCCGACGCGAATTCCAGAGGTAATAAACGGCGATTCCGTATCGAATGGAACCATGTTTTTATTCACTGTAATATCTGCTTTAACCAAAGTATTCTCTGCATCTTTTCCTGTAACGCCTTTTGAACGTAAATCAATAAGCATCGAATGGTTTTCCGTGCCACCAGAAACGATGTGGTATCCTCTTTTCATGAATTCTTCCGCCATCAATGCAGCGTTCGATTTCACTTGTTGCATGTAGGTTTTGTATTTTCCAGATAATGCTTCACCAAAAGCAACCGCTTTTGCTGCAATCACATGTTCCAAAGGTCCACCTTGAATTCCAGGAAAAACTGCAGCATCCAATAAGGCCGCCATGGACTTCGGATTACCGTTATTCCATTTTAAACCAAATGGATTATCAAAATTATTCCGCATCATAATTATTCCACCTCTAGGTCCGCGCAATGTTTTATGCGTTGTTGAGGTAATAATATGGCAATGATCTAGAGGGTCGTTTAGTAAACCAGCTGCTATCAAGCCTGCAGGATGAGAAATATCTGCTAGAATTAATGCGCCAATTTTGTCCGCAACTTTTCGAATTCTTTCGTAATCCCAATCTCTGCTGTATGCCGAAGCACCGCAAATTATCATCTTCGGCTTTTCGCGCAGTGCAACTTCTTCTAGCATTTCATAATCTACCAAACCAGTTTCTTTCGAAACGCCATAGAAAAAAGGTTGGTATAATTTTCCTGAGAAGTTTACGGATGAACCGTGTGTTAAATGTCCACCATGCGATAAATCGAAACCAAGAATTTTATCTCCCGGTTGCAAACATGCTAAAAACACAGCAGCATTTGCTTGCGCTCCAGAATGAGGTTGCACATTTGCCCAAGTTGCACCAAATAATTCACACAAGCGATCAATTGCTAATTGTTCCACTTTGTCCACAACTTCGCATCCGCCATAATAACGTTTACCTGGAAGTCCTTCAGCGTATTTATTCGTTAACACACTTCCCATTGCCTTCATCACTTCATCGCTTACAAAATTTTCCGAAGCAATTAACTCAATGCCATTTAATTGTCTCTTTTTCTCTTCTTCAATTAAATTGAAAACTTCTGGGTCTTTTTCCATTTCTCTAATTGGTTATTTACTATAGTTTTGAGAATAAATCAATTCTAATCCTTCTCTTAGGCTTGTTTTAGGCTTGTAATTTGTTAATTCCATTAATTTATCCGAGCTGCCAACGCGTCTTTCTACTTCGTAATCATAGCGTTTTTTTGGCGCTTCCAAAAACTTAATCTCAGATTGTGAATTCGTTATTTCTTTAATTTGTTTTGCCAATTCTGTAATGGTCCACTCAGCTTCGTTAGCAATATTTACAATTTTACAACCCGTTACATTCATCAATCTAATGCATGCTTCAATGGTATCGTCAATGTATGTGAAATCTCTAGTTTGTTCACCAGAACCGAAAACAGTTATATGTTTATTTTCCATTGCCTGCTCAAAGAAAAGCGGAACTACCATTCTGTTGTCTTGTGTACCTCCGTATACATTGAAAAAACGCAGTGATGTAACATTCAATCCTTTCTCTTGGTGGTGTGAAGCCAAATATATTTCATTGTAACGTTTTGCCATTGCATAGGAAGTTTTTGGATCAACCATTACTTTTTCCGTTAACACATTTTCAAATATAGAATGACCATATATTCCACTTGTAGAAGCATACATGATTTTTTTTACATTATTAAGTGCTGCGGCTTCAACAACATTTCGTGTTCCAGTGACCTCAACATCCATAGTTTCTACTGGGTTGTCCGCAACTATATCTACTCCTAAAACAGCTGCAAAATGAAAAATCACATCGCAATTTTTACTTGCTTCTTTCACAATCGCTAGATCGCGAAC
>JBIKZR010000211.1:0-4149 GCA_044354635.1 Crocinitomicaceae bacterium
TTGATCTGGAGCGAAACCAAATCCATCCGCACCAATAACGACACCAGCGTGGATGATACAATTATTTCCGATTTTACATTCCGCATAAATACTTGCGCCTGGATGAATTACACACCCATTGCCAATCTCTACATTTTCACCAATATAAACGTTTGGATAAATACTGACATTGTTTCCAATTTTTGCGTTTTCACCGATATAAGCAAATGCTCCTAAATACAAGTCCTCTCCTATTTGTGCATTTTCCGAAATAAACGAAGGCGTTTCTATTTTAGGCTGCTTTTTACTCATTTGACTGTAAACTTCCAATAATTTTGCAAAGCAAGAATACGCATCCTCCACTTTAACTAAAGTTAGTGTTGCAGGCAATGGTTTATTTGGATCAAATGTTTTGTTTACAATACAAATGGAGGAATTGGTCGTGTAAATATACTCTTCATATTTAGGATTGGACAAAAAGGAAAGCGTTCCAGGTTGACCTTCTTCAATTTTGGCCAAACCCGCTACTAGTGCGTTAGGATCACCAATTACTTCTCCGTGAAGTATTCCTGCTATTTGTTCGGCTGAAAATTCCATTTTTCAAAGGTATTAAAACTTATTAATCGTGTTTTTGCAAAACGGCGTATTTATTAACACCGAAGGTTTAATAGTTATTTACAATCGCTTTTAAACGGAAGTTCAAATGCTGTAATATTAATTTTATTTTTATACCAAATCGCTTTGCAACCAATTTCACGGTTTTTCTTATCGTTAAAAACTAAGAATTGCTCTGGTTTTGGTCGAATGCCATATTGCGTTTTTGAAAAGTCGATTCTTCCATTTTTTTTGATCAGACTAAAAATATCAAGCGCATTTATAAGTCCGATCGCCTCTTGTTGACAGGTAACAAACTTCGATGTATCGACAAAAATTAAATTTTCTTCTTTTGGGAAATACAAAATCTCTCCAAATCCGGAAGTTGAATTTTTTACTTTGTAAGCTGCTTTTTCGGAAACATTTTGAGCAGTTTTTGCAGCGAAATGTACTTCAGAAATAAAACTTTCTTTCGGCAATGTAAAAAAGAAACTAATTGCGCCCTTAGAATCAAATTCTTTTTCGATTAAGTACACTTTTGTTTGACCTTGTTTAGCGCTTTTATCGAAAACTACCTCACCATCGTTCAAAACGTTGATGATATCTTCTTTTGTTAAGTTCTTTTTCTGCATCAATTTCAATTGAGATTCCGGCAAAACGATTACCCGATCCAAGAAACTATTTTTCACTCTGTTTGCAGGTAACCAGGAGCAACCTCGATTTTGGAAGAAAAAGAAAACAAAAAAAAGTCCGATTCCGAAACCTATTCCATAATATTTTAACCGACGAATAAATGAGTCCATTTGAAAATTTTCTGCAAAGATACGAAAGACTTTGACGCAAAAAATAAACCGTTCCATGCGAATGAAACGGTTTACTTAAACTTTTATATCTGTAGAAATCTATTTTTACAAAATAGCGTCCAATTTAGCTGTTAATTGTGCTTTTGGAACTGCTCCAACTGATTTATCAGCAACTTCTCCATTTTTAATAAACAAGATAGTTGGGATATTGCGCACACCAAACTTAGCAGAAACGCCAGGATTTGTATCTACGTTTACTTTACCGATTAATGCTTTTCCTTCGTATTCGTTTGCCATTTCTTCGATAACTGGTCCTATCATTCGGCAAGGTCCGCACCATTCTGCCCAAAAATCGACCACTACTGGTTTATCTGATTTTAATACTAATTCCTCGAAGTTAGCATCTGTAATTTCTAAAGCCATAATTTTATTTTTTTTGTAAATTCTTTATTGTTTTAAGCGAATGTTAAAATTAATTACTTTTTGTGAGGTAAATACTAGATTCTATCTTTTTTTGAGGTTTTTTTTCAACGTCAAATACAATCGATTTACAGGTTTTTTATGCTGATTTTTTTTACAGTCTTCTGATTCTCTGTTCGTAAGCCATAAAAATAAGTGCCATTGGGCAGTTTTGTTGAATCAAATCGAATGATGTGCCCACCCTCTTTGAAATCTTTCTCTACCACTAATTCGCACAAATTCATGTCCTCATTTAAAATTTCAACAGCAACTTTTTTTGGTTCTTTCGTAGTGAAATAAATTTCCATTTCACCTGCAACGGGATCTTGCTCCAAACTATACAAGACGCAATAATCTGTATTCACAGGAACGCCTTTTCCAACAAAAGCAAGTACTTTTTTATATAAAATATAAGCCAAAAGAAGCAGTAAAGAAACAAATAGTACCCCGATTACTACTTTTGAAATTGAAAAACCCATTAAAATCATCATAACGTAATTACCCCTTTAATTTTCGACGCTTTTATATATATATCTAGGATGGAATCTACCTCCAACATCATTTCTTTTGCAGAAATACTCATGTAATTTCCATTTTTTGAAGGATGCATTACAAGAACTGCACTTTCGTTAAAAAAAGCGGTTACCAATGCAATTTTTTCCGGTTCGTTGGGAACAATAAATTTAAAAAGGTAAACTGCTGGCCATTCCAGCAATTCCAATTGAATTCTTAAATTCCCAAAGATATCGTCTTCCATTCTTCTTCCTTTTTATGCAGCAAATATAAACGCTGTGACTCGTAACCTATGCTGTTACCCGCAAAATCTGTTGTATTACTTAAATCAAAAAATGTTTCAATTCCACGCTCTTTCAATTTTTGTAAATCTGTTAAAAGTTCCATCGGATCTTTTTCTTTCGCTAAAACAACTGGCGTTTCCAACACTTTTATTTCTGGCCATAACTGCATGTAACGCACATTTAAATCTAATAAAGTGTGTATTACTAATTTCAAGTGTGCACAACTTTTTGAATCTTGCACTGCTAAAAACAACTGGCTTTTAATAGCCTGAAACGATTGAAAGACAAACAACATCTGCTTTTCTTCGCTCCATTCAAATTCAAATTCAAATTCAAATGGAATTTCCGGTGTTTCTATCCCAAAAAAAAGCGCTGCTTCCTCAACCTTTTCCACCTTTTTTAATTTCGCCAAGAAAGTAGCTCGAATAATTGGCTGGGAAGTAAAGAACTTTTTAAATTGAAACAGAGATTCTTCAAAAGCTTCGAAAGAATCCTCCCCTTTCTCCATGCCTAAAAAAATACACGCTTCATTTTCTGTCATTCCGAAATCCCTTTGTTTTTACGCATTCTAATGTTTAAAAACTCCACAAAAAGTGCATACGTCATGGCAAAATAAATATAACCTTTCGGCAAATGCTGCCCAAATCCTTCTGCAATTAATACCACACCTATGGTAACCAAAAAGCTCAGCGCAATCATTTTTATAGTTGGGCGATTGTTAATGAAATCCGAAATTGGTTTTGCAAACAACAACATTATAATCATGGAAATTATTACCGCTCCAAAGATAATCACCATAGGATGCTTGGATGGATCGTTGTGACCAATTTCGTTTGTCATTCCAATTGCCGTGATAATAGAATCAAAACTAAAGACAATATCAATTAATATAATCTGACCAATAATTGCCCTCATTGCCTTGCCCTTCTGCGATTGCTTAATATCGTGCGCTATTCCTCTGATACTACTGTGCATTTCAACTGTACTTTTGTAGATCAAGAAAAGTCCACCAAACAACAAAACCAAACTTTGACCTGAAAAATCGTGGTCGAAAAGTGTAAAGAGAGGATTTTTCATCGCCATGATGTAAGAAACAAAAGATAGAAGAATCAGACGCACTATCAAAGCCAATGACAACCCAATATTTCGGGCTTTTCTTTTCTGTTCTGCTGGAAGTTTATCCGTTACAATGGAAATGAAAATGATATTGTCGATACCCAACACAACCTCTAGAAGCGTCAAAACTAAAAGATAAAAAAGTCCTTCTCCGGTAAATAAAATTGAAAAATATTCCATTGTTTACTGCGTGTTTTTTGGGTAAAATTAAAGTTTAATTAGCGACTTATTTCATTGCATTAAAAAAATCTTCCAATTTTGCAGGATTCAAATCCCCTTGCGTATGAATTTCCAATAATTTTGGCCTTCCATTCTCGTCGTATTGGTAAAACTGTTCCATCTGACGTTCAACTTGTTCTATTGAATTTGCATGGAAATATTCCAATCCAAAAGCTTCTGAA
>JBIKZR010000212.1:0-4136 GCA_044354635.1 Crocinitomicaceae bacterium
TGTAGTAAACTTAAGAGGGATAATAAATTTTCCTTTGGAATCAATCACGCCTTGAAACGAATATATCTCTACAATTGCAAGACCATTTTTGAAACTTTCAGCGTAATCAAATTGTGGTGGAAGAATAACTTTACCCGTTAGATCCATAAATCCCCAGCCTTTTCCTTTGGAGAATGCGAGCAAAGAGCTGATATCTCCAATTTCTGAAAACTGAATAGGCAAGACGATTTTTCCTTGTTGATCGATAACACCAAATTTCTCTTTGAACTTTACGATTGCCAAATTGGAATTAAACTGGCCTCTTTTTAAGTAATTTGGAAATTTTTCATACTGCGGTGGAATACTAATTTCTCCAGCACCATCTATATATCCAATTGAACCATTCTTTAAAACCAACGCCCGATTAAGCGATAATGGACCTATCTCTTCAAAAACTGGCGACACTTTAATTTGGCAATTTTTCCGCATCAAACCCAAGGTATCTTGTAATTTAAACGTTAGAAGTGAATCCGTAAAAAAATCAATAAACTCAAATTCTGGCCGAACAACAAATTCACCTTTTACATCAATATATGCCTGCTTATCAACAACTTGAACTTTTGCGATTCCACCATTGAATGCATATGCTTCCGAATAAGAATATGGAATAACCAAGTGGTAATTTTTGTCAAAATAGCCATATAAACTGTCTTTTAAGCCATAGACCAAATCTTCGGAAACAATTCCTAAATCAGAAAATACTAAAGGAAAAATTACTGCGCCAGAACGATCTATCATTCCTTGCAAGCCATTTATTGAGACAAGCGCTCTTCCTTGCTCAAATTCTGTAGATTCATCGTAAATGAATGGAATAACAACGCGATTTCCCTTGTCTATGTAGCCGTATTTTCCATTTTTCATTGCAAGCGCCAATCCTTCTTTGAAAAAACCTAGTTGTTCGTACTCCGCAGGAATTACCACATTCCCAGTATAATCCATATAACCAAACAATACTTCCGATTTGAATGGCAGAAGATTGAGTTGCAAATAATTCCAATCCTCCTCTAATTCCTCTTTGTAGGGATAAAGTGGGAAATCCAATTTAAATTGGTCGATTCGTTGATCCGAAAATTCGAGCATATACAATTGGTAGATTTTACGCCATGCATCGCCAATATTTCTATTCTCAGGATGTTTATTCAAAAAGGAAACATAGGCCGAAATAGTATTTTCAGCAGTTTCAATTTCATAAATTCGATCTTGCGCTTTGGAAATAAATGGATTTTCAGGACATTTCTCCATGAACAAAACATAAGCAGCAATACCATTAGTTTGCGTGTATTCCTGGTATTGCAGACGGTCGAAATTTAGCTGCGCTTCGTTTAGAAATGAACTATTTGGATAGGCAGTAATAAAGTGTTGAAATACTGTTGAAGTATTCTCAAAAATGGATTCTTGAAAAGCAATAGAATCTCTTTTAAACGTAGCCGAAAATAACTCATTCGACCAAGGATGATTGGTAATGAAATCGGTGAAACCGGCTACGGAATTGCTATTTATTGCCCGCTGATAAAAACCGCTACTAATTTTAGCGCGAAGTTCCAATATATTCAAGTAATCAAAACCATACTTTTTATACGATTGCTTGCGTTTATCGGGCAATGATCCATAAGAACTTTCAGAATTCTTTATGTAAACAAAAGCTGAATCGATGGAATGAAAAGGGTTGTCTTCGCGAAAATAAATAGATGCAAGCCCAAAGGATGCCGCAGAATAGTTCTTTTTAATTGATTTTTCGAAAAGCGTTTTTGCTTTGAAGTAATTGTATGTATTGAGCGCAACGAAAGCTTTTTCAATCCTACTTGCTTTGCAAAATTGGATTTCTGAAAAAACAGACAAAACGACTAAAAGGATACTTAACTTTTTCACTTTTACAAAGGTAATTAGTTCTACTTAAAAATAGAACGACAAAAGACGTAAACTATTTTTAAAAGTTACTTGAAAAAAAAAGCCTTCTATCAAACGACAGAAGGCCTTGTATCTTCAAAGGGTTGTCTCATTTCATGTGACGACCGTAACGCGTTTTAAATTTATCAATACGACCTGCAGTATCTACGAATTGAACGATTCCAGTAAAGAAAGGGTGTGATTTGTGCGAAATATCCAACTTAACCAATGGATATTCGTTACCATCTTCCCACTTTATAGTCTCGCTAGAAGTTGCGCAAGAAGGACAAACGAATGCATAATCGTTTGACATATCTTTAAAAACTACCATTCTGTAATCTTCTGGGTGTGTATCTTTTTTCATTTTGAATGTATTAAATGCTTTTTTATATCCGCTTACTTTTTCTAATATGCCTAAACGGGTTGCAAAGTTACACAAACTTTTTAAAAATCTTATTTTTTTTTGAATTAAAATAAAGATTGTTTGTTTTCGTTATTTTTGTGCTTAATTGAAATTATACTTACTTCCTAGAATCGTGTCAAAACAAAATTATTACACCATCGTATTTCTGCTAATTCTTGCTTCGCTTTCTGCGAGCTGTAAAAAGTCGAACTTACTTTCCAAAGGAAACTTAAGTTTTTCAGTTGACACCTTGGTATTTGATACCGTTTTCACAACAATTGGTTCTACTACAAAACAATTTAAAATATACAATAAGGAAAATAAAACAGTTCAAATTGAAGAAATCCAACTAATGGGTGGCTCGAATTCTCCTTTTCGAATCAATATGGATGGATTGATGGGGACAGAATTTTCTAAAATTGAATTGGAAGGGAAAGATAGCTTATTCACTTTCGTGGAAGTAACATTGAACGTAAACAGTCAAAATTCTCCGCTAATAATTGAAGATTCCATTCGATTTAGAACAAATGGTGTGGATCAATATGTGAAACTTGCCGTTTGGGGACAAGATGCTTATTTTCACTACAAAGATACAAATGACGATATTAGTAATCCTTGGTTTAACGATAAACCTCATGTTGTTTATGGTTACGCAGCAATAGATTCCGCAAAAACGTTAACTATTCCAGCTGGAACAGACATTTACTTACACAAAAACGCATTGTTGTATGTGTACAAAGGAACGCTCAATATTGAAGGAAGTTTGGGTAACGAAGTAACCTTTCAGGGCGACCGACTAGAAAGTTTATACGATAACGTCGCTGGTCAATATTATGGAATCTATTTTCAAGAGGCCCGACCATCCAAAATTAATTATGCGATTATAAAAAACGGCATTTCTGGCGTTCACTTGTATTCCCGTGATACGGATTTCACCGATTACACGTTGAAAATCACCAATACAATTATCCAAAATAATGCGCGCTACGGTGTTTTCATTTATTCCGGTGCAAGAGTAAAAGCAGAAAACTGTGTTGTTACCAAAAATGGAAACCATGCTCTATTCGTTTTGGAAGGTGGCGATTTCTTCTTCAACCATTGCCATCTTTTAGGTTATGGCGCTGGAGAATCTGCAACTCCGGCAGTTGGAATCAGTAATTTTTACAACGATTACGCCAATAACGTTACAAATATTGGTTCTATAAACGAAGGTAAAATCTACAACAGTGTGATTTACGGAAACCAAGTATCTGAAATCGTTTTTGATACCTTACCAGGCGCTAACCTTCAATTTGATATTCGTAGCTGTGTGATAAAAAGAGAAACGCCTGCAACGGAAAACTACTATACTTCTATTCTTTGGAATAGTAATCCGTTATTTACGAATATTGCTGAGAACGATTTTACTTTTCAACTCGGTTCTTCGTTAAATAACACGGCAAATGCTGCTTTAACCGCTTTGCTTCCGCCACCATTCTATGATATAAAAGGTGTTTTGAGAAATGCTGCAACGCCAGATATTGGTGCTTACGAGAATTAGCTTTAGAAGAATTAGCTTTAGAAATTATTTTCAGAATAAAAAAAATGCCCAATCTTTCGAAAGGGCATTCATTTTATTTATACGTTCTAGTTTAGATTAAGCATTCATACCATCCAAAACATTCATGACATCTTTAACCGCTTCAGCAGATTCTCTTAGCAATTCTTTCTCCTCTGCATTTAAATCTAATTCAATAATTCTTTCAATTCCGTTTTTACCTAAAACAACCGGTACACCAATATAGATATCTTTTAAACCATATTCACC
>JBIKZR010000213.1:0-4126 GCA_044354635.1 Crocinitomicaceae bacterium
GCATTGAGAGACAAAAGCAGCAACTATGGAACATAAAGAAGATAAATTAAAAGAAGTTATATCGCACGCTAAAGAATATGGTTTTGTATTTCCATCTTCAGAAATTTACGATGGTTTAGCTGCAACATATGATTATGGCCAATTGGGTTCTGAACTGAAAAACAATATTAAATCCTATTGGTGGAAATCGATGGTGCAAATGCATGAAAATATTGTAGGGATTGATTCCGCAATTTTTATGCACCCAACAACTTGGAAAGCTTCGGGACACGTAGATGCATTTAATGATCCATTGATTGACAATAAAGATTCCAAAAAGCGCTACCGAGCAGATGTTTTGATAGAAGAGTTTATCGAAAAAATCCGCATGAAGATTGAAAAAGAAGTGGAAAAAGGAATCAAGAAATTCGGAGATGATTTTGATGAAACCCAATTCCGCGCTACGCATCCAAACGTTTTACGCAACAAGGAGAAGATCAAAGAGATTGAAGATAGAATGCGCGAAACATTAGGTAAAAATGATTTGGAGGGTGTTTACAATTTAATCGTTGACCTAGAAATAGTGTGTCCAATTTCCGGCACAAAAAACTGGACGGAAGTGCGCCAATTTAATTTAATGTTTTCCACGGAATTAGGTTCTGTTGCTGGAGATGCTTCTACAATATATTTGCGTCCGGAGACGGCTCAGGGAATTTTTGTTAATTTTCTAAACGTTCAAAAATCTGGTAGAATGAAAATTCCCTTTGGTATTGCACAAATTGGAAAAGCATTTCGCAATGAAATTGTAGCGCGTCAGTTTATTTTTAGAATGCGTGAATTTGAGCAAATGGAAATGCAATTTTTTGTGCGTCCGGGTGAAGAAATGAAATGGTACGAATACTGGAAAGAAGCACGCGGGAAATGGCACAAAGCACTTGGATTGGGCGATCAAAATTACCGTTTTCACGACCATATTAAATTAGCACATTACGCCAATGCTGCGGCAGATATAGAATTTAATTTTCCAATGGGTTTTAAGGAATTAGAAGGAATTCATTCCCGAACTGATTTTGATTTGAAGCAACACGAGCAATTCTCCGGAAAAAAACTGCAATACTTTGATCCTGAATTGAATCAGAATTATGTGCCATTTGTAGTCGAAACTTCTGTTGGACTGGACCGTATGTTTTTAGCAGTTCTTAGTGCTTCTCATAAAAATGAAATATTGGAAGACGGCTCCGAAAGAACGGTTTTATCCTTGCCGCCAGCTTTAGCACCTTACAAAGTGGCAATCATGCCGTTGACCAAAAAAGACGGATTACCAGAAAAAGCACGCGAAATTATCGATCAGCTAAAGTTTGATTTCTTGTGCCAATACGACGAAAAGGATTCTATCGGAAAACGTTACCGTCGCCAAGATGCAATTGGAACGCCATTCTCTGTAACCGTTGACCATCAAACATTGGAAGACAATACAGTGACTATTCGCGACCGCGATACAATGGAACAAATAAGGGTAAATGTTGCTGATTTATTTAGTATTATCGACCAAAAAGTAAATATGCGGAAGTTATTGGTGTAAAATGAATACCACTTATAGTAGGTAATGGGATAGCTATTACCTGCTTTTTTTATTTCCTAAGAAAACCCGGTAAGCTGCCAAAAACGGAATTCCAAGAATTAAAACGACTGCAAGAATATAGCCTTGCCGAAGCAAATAAAAATCTTTTATTTCTGTCATGTCCGCTGGATCATAACCCAAACCAATAAAATAAGAAAGGCTCAAAGGCGCTTGTTCTTTAATTTCAACCATATTTCGGACAATAATAATTTCTCCTGCAAAGAGATTTATTGGCAATAGAAAGAGCGGCAAGGAAATAAGCAGCGCTAGAATAAAAAACAACGGCAATGGTTTACTCAAAATGGATTTCATACAGAATCAAAAATGGTGAACTGCAAAGATAAACAGAATTAAGAATTCTTTCCGATAAGATGCAAGCGGCATCCTGAATTTTTAAAATCAAAGCAAGCATTTCAAGGAAAAGCAATGTTTGTACTAAATTCTCGTTATTTTAGCACCAAACGAAAGGATGAATTTATATTCAAATAAACAAAAGTGGAAAATTGCACTCATGGTGGTAGCGCTCATCATGGTTGGTGCCTCTTTGTTTTTTTCCAATTCTATCGTTTCCAAAATGGGTATTCGCGAGCAGGAAAGAGCGCAACAATGGGCGGATGCAATAAAAAAGAAATTGGAATT
This sequence comes from Crocinitomicaceae bacterium, assembly GCA_044354635.1. Classification (GTDB taxonomy): domain Bacteria; phylum Bacteroidota; class Bacteroidia; order Flavobacteriales_D; family Crocinitomicaceae; genus M0103. The sequence continues at coordinate 2,240 of JBIKZR010000213.1, forward strand.
GGTTCGTTTGACAGATCGCATATTCACCCAACTTCGTGAAAATGAACAGCGTGAAATGGAATTGTGGATCGATGCCACAAAAGAAGTTTCTAAAGCAATACCGCTGGATCAAATTCCTGACTATTCCTTCCCCTTGAAAATCATTAATCAAAACAAAAACATTCCGGTTATTTTATTCGACAATGAAAAAAACATTTCTGGAAGTGTAAACATCGATTTTGATACAAGCTCACTTCGGAAAATATTTACTGAAATTTCTTCAGAAGATTTAACGAGAAAATTTGAAGATTCGCTGAAAATTTTAGCAGGAATATGGCAAAAGAGAAACCCATCATTCACCGTGGAGGTTTACGAAGGTTTATTTATGACTTATGTCTATTATGATTCCAAGGAAATAATTAAGCTGGAACACGAAAGGGATTCTCTCATTCGTTCGTTTAACCAAGAATTAATCGACAATGAAGGACTCGTTCCGGTTTTATTGATTAATGACCTTACGAAAGAAGTGATCGGAAGTAATCTTGAAGATGACAAATTAGAAGCTGGTAATCTTGCTTTAACCATCGGTGAATTGCGTGCTCAAAACAAGCCAATCGTCATCAATTTTAAAAACGGACAGAATAACCTGCTTTATTTTGATGCTAGTCCGGAATTGAAACAATTACAATACTTTCCCTACATAATATTTTTTATCATTGGGTTGTTTATTCTTATAGGTTATATCATATTTAGCACGTTTAGAAAGGCGGAACAAAATCAGGTTTGGGCGGGAATGGCAAAGGAAACTGCGCACCAACTTGGGACTCCTTTATCCTCGTTGATGGCTTGGATTCAATTGTTGGAAACGGAGAAAATTGACCCGATGATTCCGGCAGAAATGCAAAAAGATGTCGATCGTTTGGAAAAAGTGTCAGACCGATTCTCTAAAATTGGATCTGGTGCAAAATTAGAAGAAAGCGATTTAAATTTAACCGTGCAAGGCGTGTTGGATTATTTGCGCTTTCGAATTTCAAATAAAGTGGAAATTGTGTTTAATTCATCCGCTCCGATTTTTGTAAGACACAATGCTCCGCTGATGGAATGGGTGGTTGAAAATATTGCAAAAAATGCCGTAGATGCGATGGAAGGCGTTGGGGAATTAACGGTTTCTGTTCATACTTCTCCAGAATGGGCACATATTGATATTAGGGACACTGGAAAAGGGATTCCACCAAATCAACTGAAATCGATTTTTCAGCCTGGTTTTTCCACAAAGAAACGAGGCTGGGGATTGGGATTGTCATTGGCAAAACGCATCGTGAAAGTTTACCACAAGGGAAAAGTATTTGTTTTGCAATCACAAGTAGATGTTGGAACAACGTTTAGAATTAGTATTCCTCTCTAATTTTTTCCAGTTACATATTCTGTAAATCTACTGTTCGCATCGAAATAAATGCTTTAACAATTGTTTCACCGATACCAGGCACAGTGACATGAATCAAATAAACGCCAGAGGCAATTGGAATATTTGCATAATTGGTCAATGTCCAGTCCAAAAATGTAACAGGACTATCTTTTTTCATTGTCTTAACCAACTTTCCTTGTGTTGAGAAAATTTGTACCGTACATTTTTCAGGTAAATTCGTAATTTTTACTCTACTATCTAATTTATTGTTTTCGTATTCCGAAAAAGCAGTATACGGATTTGGCACAACATTGATTAATTTCAGTGCATCTGCCAAGGCATTTTCGCTTTGTGTAATCGTACTTCCAGAAGTCATGTTCCAAGAATACATTGGTCTTCCATTATTCAAATTACTTGCGGAATAATTCTTATATTCTTTATTTACCCGCAAGCGAATATGCACATCCGTAGAAAGTAATTGACCTCCATTCTTCAGCAAGGGA
>JBIKZR010000016.1:0-12983 GCA_044354635.1 Crocinitomicaceae bacterium
AATTAGTATTGCACTTGCAGTTGTTGTTAACTTAATTACAATTGCCGTAGTTACTGGTTTTCAGCACGAAGTGCGGAATAAAGTATCGGGGTTCGGGTCGCATATTTTTATTAAAAGTGCTGGCGAAAATACAATCTACGAAAGTGAACCAATACGCAAAGATCAAACTTTTTACCAGTTACTCAAGAAAGAAAAAGAAATTAAAGATATCCACTACACGGCGTATAAACCTGTTTTATTTCAATCTGAGAAAAATGAGCGAAAATTTACCTTAAGCTCTGGAAAAGACACGAGCTATTTTCAGCAGGAAATTCAAGGATTACTATTAAAAGGAATAGATTATACGTATGACCTTTCGTTTTTTAAACAACACTTGTTAGAAGGTCGACTACCAAAATTCAAGAAAGAATCCATAAGTCAAGAAATAATTGTTTCAAAGCGGATTGCGCAAGATTTAAATCTGACAATCAACGACAATGTTAAGGCTTTTTTTGTTAAAAATCAGCCAGTAAAACGACTCTTTAAATTAGTTGGAATCTACCAAACGGGCTTAGAAGAATTTGACAAGAAAATGGCTATTGGCGACATCCGAGTTGTACAAGAATTGAACGATTGGGGGATTCAAGCTGGAATTAGCGTGTTAGATACGCTTGCAAATGGCCAACTAATTATTAAAGCGGATGTAAATGGCGGAAATGGAAACTACCGATACGATTGGGGGAAAGGATTCGAAAATTATTCTGGATTTACGTTCTGTCCGTTAAAAGATACAGTGATTCGATTAATCGTATCGGATTACTGGACGGATATTCACGGGAAAGACGAGCAAACCACCCTTCCAGACACAGCCTATTTAAAAGTGAAAATTCGAGGAAAAGCCTTTAGTGATTGTGATTTTAAAACAAATAGTTCTGGTGAAATTCTACGCGAATACCTTTCAGAAAATGGATCAAAATACGCGTTACAAGCAGGGCAAAAAACGGTGGAATTTGAACAAATCGATGGCAAGGGAAGCAGTTCTAATTATGTTGGCGGATTTGAAATCACGCTTAACGAATGGGACAAATTGGAAGAAATTTCAGGGAAATTACGGAAACAGTTAGCCATATTTCCTAATGAACACAGCGAAGCATTAGACGTTCAAAGCATCACAGATACCCAAAGTGATATTTTTGTTTGGCTTGGATTTTTGGATCTAAATGTCGTGATAATTTTAACATTGATGATTTTGATAGGCATCATAAACATGGGTTCGGCACTTCTAGTTTTAATACTTGTGCGAACAAACTTTATTGGATTGATGAAAGCAATGGGCGCAAATAATTGGAGCATCCGGAAAATATTTTTGATTCAAGCTGGATTTCTAATCCTAAAAGGCATGGCTTATGGGAATGCTATAGGGCTTTCGCTATGTGGGTTACAATATTTCTTTGGCATTTTCAGATTGAATCCAGAAATATATTATCTCCAGCAAGTTCCGATAGAACTCTCCTTTTTCTCTTGGGCATTGTTAAATGTTGGAACCTTACTAATTTGCCTAAGTGCACTCGTAATTCCGAGTATTGTAATTACGCGAATTAGTCCGATTAAAGCAATTCGTTTCAATTAAAATTTCCTAATCCATGCAGTTGCAGGGAGAATCAAACTGGATAGTTGTCCACGGAAGTTGCATTTTAAGATTCTCTTGAAATTTCAAATTATATCGCACACCCTGAACGTCCAACTTCTTAAGCTTTTTTAGTTTTTGCATGGTTACTGGAAAATAAACAACTGGTGTATCCCACAAATCCAATTCCTCCAACTGTGCACAATACTCAATACAATCTGGAATTCTTTCAAAGTAATTCCTATTTGCAGATAAGGTTTGTAAATTTTCCAAACGACAAATTTCTAGGGGGAAAATTTCAAATTTATTTTTTGAAAGATCCAAGTATTCTAAAAAAATCATTTTCCCGATAAAATCTGGCAATTCTGTCAATTTGTTTTTACTCAAATTCAAATGTCTAAGATTTGTGAAACGCTCCAGGTCTTTTGGAACCTTGTCCAATTTTAGTTTTTCTAGCGAAATCCCATAAATAGTATCCGGATTACATTTTTTAAGTTCCGTCCAATCGTAGATAGGAAACGTTTCTATTTGTGCAATTGCGTTTGAATTAATTAAAATCCAAATACTTAGTACGAATAAATTTTTCATCTTCCTTAAGTTGATTTTGAAGTTCCTGCAAATCTATGAACTGTTTTTCGTCTCGCAATTTATCGATAAATTTAACTGTTATTTCTTCCGCATAAATTGCACCGCTGAAATCTAAAATATGGACTTCAATTGTTCGATCTGCACTATCGTTTACCGTTGGACGATTTCCAATATTCAACATGCCAATATAATCGGAATCTTTCACACATACATCTACTGCATAAACACCATTTCCAGGAATTAATTTTAAATCACTATCTACCTGAATGTTTGCCGTTGGAAAACCAATTGATTTGCCGATTGCCTGACCATGCACAATTGTTCCTGTCAATTCAAATCTTTCCCCTAAGTATTCGTTGGCCTTTGCTATTTCACCATCTAAAATTGCTTTTCGAATTTTTGTAGAACTAACATTTACAGCGTCAATATCCTGAGCAGGAATTTCGATAACCTCAAAACCATAAACTTCACAAATTTCCTTTAAAAATTCAATGTTTCCTTCCCTATTTTTCCCAAACTGATGGTCGTAGCCGATAACCAACTTTTTAATCTTTAATTTATTCACTAAAATATCACGCACAAATTCAACAGCAGAGAGTCTTGAAAAGTCGAACGTAAATGGATAGACTATACAATTTTCGACACCGACTCTTGCGAGTTTGGCCATTTTTTCTTCCTGTGTCTGCAGTAATTTCAACCCATGACTTTCCGGATATAAAACCATTCTCGGATGCGGAAAAAAGGTGAATAATACAGACTCACCGCCAATTTTCTCTGCTTCCTTTTTTACTTGTTGCAAAATCTTTTGGTGACCAACGTGCACCCCATCAAAAGTACCGATTGTTAATACCGGATTCGGAATACTATTTATTGCCGTTAGATCTTGAAATATCTTCACTATTTAGAGACTTTGCAACAAAGGTAATAAACGTTAGAGATTATTGTTTGGAGAAGGTCTGAAAGTTTGCGCCAAACTAGCTTACTGAATTTTGAAACCAAACAAAACCATGTAATTAGTTGTTTTTAGTATCGAATAGAAAAAGATAAATTTTATTTTACTTGCACCAATACCATAAAAAAGGTATTTTTGCGGAAGATTTAGTTTTTATTTATAATTATTCTAAATAAAAGAAAAAACGGCATGATAACAGTAACAGATACAGCAAAAAAACAAGCCATTCGTTTGATGGAAGATGACGAAAAAGTTGGATACTTTATCCGAGTTGGTGTGCAAGGTGGCGGATGTTCGGGCTTAATGTACCAATTAACCTTTGACAACCAAGATTTGGAAGGCGATAAGTCTTTTGAAAGCAATGGTGTAAAAGTAGTTGTCGACAAAAAAAGTTTTTTGTATTTAGTTGGAACAACCTTGGATTTTTCAGGTGGATTAAATGGAAAAGGATTTGTTTTCGTAAATCCAAATGCGGACAGAACCTGCGGTTGCGGGGAATCATTCTCGCTATAATTAGCAGATAAAATCAACAAACAAACGCATCAGCAAAAAAACAATGGGATACACAGAAAATGAGCTTGCAAAAGATCTTGAGAACCAAGAATATAAATTCGGTTTTGTAACGGATATTGAATCCGACAAAGCACCAATCGGTTTGGATGAAAGTATCATTCGCTTCATTTCCAACAAAAAAGAAGAGCCAGAATGGTTATTAGAATATAGATTGAAAGCATTCGAAATTTGGAAAACGATGACAGAGCCTTCGTGGGCACATGTGAAATATGTTAAACCAGATTTTCAAGCAATAACCTATTATTCTGCACCAAAACAATCCAAGAAATACGAGTCTTGGGAAGATGTGGATCCGGAAATGAAAGCAACCATGGCGAAACTAGGAATATCAATGGAAGAACAAAAGCGCTTGACAGGCGTCGCTGTTGATTTTGTTATGGATTCCGTTTCTGTGGCGACCTCCTTCAAATCCAAATTGAAAGAATTAGGTATAATTTTTTGTTCCTTTTCTGAAGCGGTGCAAGAATTCCCTGAATTGGTGCGCAAACACATGGGATCAGTTGTTCCGATGACCGATAATTTCTATGCAGCATTGAACGCAGCCGTTTTTACAGACGGCTCTTTTTGTTATATTCCAAAAGGCGTAAGATGTCCAATGGAACTTTCTACTTATTTCCGCATAAATGAAGGCGGGACAGGGCAATTCGAGCGCACACTCGTAGTTGCAGATGAAGGATCGTATGTTTCTTACTTAGAAGGTTGCACAGCTCCGCAGAGAGATGAGAATCAACTCCATGCTGCCGTTGTAGAATTAATCGCATTGGAGGATGCGGAAATAAAATATTCTACCGTACAAAACTGGTATCCTGGCGACAAAGAAGGAAAAGGTGGGATTTATAATTTTGTTACCAAACGTGGTATTTGCGAACGGAACGCTAAAATTTCGTGGACGCAAGTTGAAACCGGCTCTGCTGTGACGTGGAAATATCCGTCTTGTATTTTGAAAGGCGATAATTCTATTGGTGAATTTTATTCCGTTGCGGTAACCAATAATTTCCAACAAGCAGATACCGGCACGAAGATGATTCACCTCGGTAAAAACACAAAAAGCACGATTATTTCTAAAGGAATTTCTGCCGGAAAATCGCAAAATTCATACCGTGGCTTAGTTCAAATTCACAAAGGAGCAGAAAACGCCCGGAATTTTTCTCAATGCGATTCTCTTTTAATGGGAGATACCTGCGGCGCGCATACTTTTCCTTATATAGAATGTAAAAACAGTTCCGCTAAAATTGAACACGAAGCGACCACTTCGAAAATTGGTGAAGACCAGATATTTTATTGTTTACAACGCGGAATTAGCGAAGAAAAAGCAATAAGCTTAATCGTGAATGGCTATTGTAAGGAAGTTTTGAATCAACTGCCAATGGAATTTGCAGTTGAAGCTCAGAAACTATTGGCGATTAGCTTGGAAGGATCAGTAGGTTAGAAGAATATACTAAGAACTGTAAATTTTGAATTACAATTTGAAACGAATTCTGATTTACATATAAAATTGATTATGATTAAAATAACAAATTTACATGCCTCAATTGATGGCAAAGAAATATTGAAAGGCTTGAATCTAGAAGTTAAAGCTGGAGAAGTGCATGCAATCATGGGGCCAAATGGTGCCGGGAAAAGCACCTTAGCTTCGGTTTTAGCTGGAAGAGAAGCATATGAAGTAACAGAAGGATCCATAGAATTCGACGGGAAAGATTTGTTGGAATTAGATACAGAAGACCGCGCTAGAGAAGGATTGTTTCTTGCTTTTCAGTATCCTATTGAAATTCCAGGTGTTTCAAATGTCAATTTCTTGCGGACAGCATTAAATTAAATTAGAGAATACAAAGGGGAGGAACAAATTTCCGCAAAAGATTTCATGGCGATGGTGCGTGAAAAATCTGCACTTGTAGAATTAGATGCAAAACTTGCTTCAAGATCTGTAAATGAAGGTTTTTCTGGCGGAGAAAAGAAACGAAATGAAATATTTCAAATGGCGATGTTGGAGCCTAAACTAGCGATACTGGATGAAACAGATTCCGGTTTGGATATCGATGCCCTAAGAATAGTTGCAAAAGGTGTAAACACACTGAAATCATCCGAAAATGCAACAATCGTTATCACACATTATCAAAGACTTTTGGACTATATTGTGCCTGATTTTGTGCATGTTTTATACGATGGGAAAATTGTAAAAACGGGAACAAAAGACCTTGCCTTAGAATTAGAAGAGCGCGGCTACGATTGGATTAAAGCGGAAGTTGAAGCGAAATAATCTGCAGTGAAAGTTACAAAGAATTTGAAAAAAAGAACCGCATGAACGAAATATTGCAAAAAAATAAATTAACTGCTTTTATTCATAACCTTAGTCCTACTTCGTTAAAGTTTCCGGAAGAGTTGTTGCAAAGTGCTGCTATTTCATTGTTAACAAATGATTTCCCCACTACTCGAAAAGAAGCTTGGAAATATACGCGCGTTGGAAGAATTGCGGCAATTAAAGCTGCTAGTAAAATTGAAAATAGTACGACTCCAAATCCTGTAACGATAGATTCAAATGCATTGACTTTTGTGTTTGAAAATGGGGTGTTTGTTCCAAGTATTTCCTCCGCAACAATTCCAGTAGGAATAAGCATAAAACCGCTTTCTTTGTGCGATGCAGAAGAACTTTCCCAGATTGGAAAATTGGCAACAGTTGAAGGAGAAATATTTACTGCAATGAATGTTGCTCATGCAAACGATGGCCTCTTTATAAAAATTTCAGACTATACACTACTGGAAAAATCGATTCAGATTACACACATAATACGCGGAGAAAACAATGTAAGTAATTTTCGGAATTACATTCATGCCGGAAAATTCTCCAAAGCACATATCATTCAAGGTTTTTATAGTCAGAATGCAAAGAATTGCTTTTCTAATGTTGTAAATGAGATTGTAACCGGAGAAAATGCATTTTTGACAATTGATAAAATTCAGTATGAAGAAATGGGTAATTTTCACGTTGCAACGGAAGAAGTTCACCAGCAAAAAGATTCTACATTCACCATCAATACACTTACTTTGGATGGGACTTTGGTACGAAACAATCTGAATATTGGCGTGAATGGCGTGAATTGCACTACTCATCTCAATGGCATTTATTTACTAAAGGAAAATCAACATGTTGACAACCATACAATTGTAGATCACTGCGCCCCGAATTGTGAATCCCATGAATTATACAAAGGCGTAATGGATGATTCCTCCACAGCCGTTTTTAATGGAAAAGTTTTTGTTCGAAAGGATTCTCAAAAAATAAATGCTTTTCAATCTAATGCCAATGTTTTATTAAGTGATTCTGCAACCATCAACTCCAAGCCAGAATTGGAAATTTATGCGGATGATGTGAAATGTTCACACGGATCCACCACAGGCCAACTGGACGATGAGGCGATATTTTACCTTCGTGCCCGCGGTATTTCAGAGAAATCTGCCCGTCATTTAATGGTTTCCGCGTTTATTGGTGATGTTTTAGGGAAAATTGAAAACGAAAAAGTACTAGAATTTACACATTCTATACTCAAAGATCGTTTTGGTTGGGAATTTTAAACGGTAAAACGTGAAATTTTTAGCAATATTTATGTGATGCACATAATTTTGTGAAAGGTTTTTTAATCCTCCTCATTAAAAAATTCCATTTCATCGTCTTCATCCATGTTACTGAAATCTTTGATTAAAATGGCAATTTCGCTCATTATTTGCGCTTTTTTCGGGTCTTTTGGATTGGTATCTTTCGCGTAATCCTGCAAATGCAATTGTGATTCCAACACGTATCTTTCCTCAAAAGGCCCTTCTAGATTTTCAATAATTGTAAGGCATTCCAACGCTTCCATAAAATCACCTTCTACGGCAATCTCAACAAAGTCAGCCAAATAATAGCTGTAATTCAACGGGCTGTTCCAGATTGTTGCTAAGACCTTCCCTCTTACTTCAATAGTTGCCGAATCTTTCAAAATTCGCATGATTTCATCAACAGAATCAGTATCCTTCAAACTGGAGAGAAACTCTATGACTTCCGACTTTATCTTTTCCGAAACATCGGATGAAAGCAAGTGCACCATTGGTTCTAAAATTGAAATATCACCATTTGCCTGCAAGGCTTTTATTGACGCACTGATTTTAGATTGATTTCCAGAATTTAACTCATCTATGAGTAACTTAACCTTTATTTTCTGCTGTTTTCCTCCGCTATTTGTCGACACTTTTTTTCTGCAAAGTTAATTAATTCTATTTATTGAAAGAACAAACGAAGAATCTTGAATATCTTTGTAGTATGATTAAAGTATTTCCGTCATTTTTCTGGCTTTTTCTTTTGTTTAGCTTTTCAGCATGTACAATTGAAGAGGCGCGACCATCCAAGAAACAAGAAATTGTAATTGCTTCGGATTGTTTAGAATCAAAAGACGAAACTTTATTTCAAAGCTTTGAGAAATCATTCGGCATTCAAGTCAAAATTCACCACTTTAGTGTAGATAGTCTAAAGCAATTATTAGTGCACGAAGGTGTAGAAACGGAAATTGACGTTGTTATTTTAGCCTCCACCTATTCCATGTATCAATTGGATAATTCTAATCTTTTACATGTAATAAAAAAGGGGGGATTCCCTAAACAATTAGAAAAAAACTACCATTCTAAAAAATCCACTTGGGCAGGAATCGGAATAGATCCATATGTGATTGCAGTTTCCAGAGATTCCAGTAATAAAATAGCCGAATACAAAGATCTTCTGGAGAAATCGAACACATTTTATTCGTTTCAAACTGCGGATTTTTGGTGTCCATTCTATGCTTCAATAGTACACAGGATGGGCACAAAGAATAAGAGTAATTCGAGGGATTGGCTCAAGAAAATGAAAAAAAACACAAAGGAATATATTTCATTAAACGATACGATTGCCTCTCATTCAATTTTCCTTTCAAGTTATTCAGAATTGACTTTGAATAAAAATAAAGAGCTTAAATTGATTTTTCCAAACCAACATACTAGCGGAAGTTATTACAATATGGCGTGTTTTGGAATCGTTAAGCAAGCTAGAAATTATGGAAATGCCCTTGCTTTCTTTGATTATTTACTAAATGAATCTGTCAATAAACGGTTAAACAACCATTGGAAGAAATTTCCTGTTTTATCAACTAAAAAGAGCTTCTATACCTACCAAAATAGTGCTTTTGAAAAATCTAGAACGGCCCCAAAATTTCTAACATCTCACTACAATAACACCCTAAAAATTCTAAAATAAAGATTTCTTTTTATACTTTAAAATTGGATTTTATGCGTAATTTCGCCCCATAAAAATGATAGATTTATGTCAGATAGAGAGACTTTAAAAGCTCGCCTAGACAACCATGAAGAAATTTCTGTTTCCACTCTTGATTCTAAAAAAAGACTACTCTATTATTTTGCGTTTATCTTGAATATTGCATTTTCCATTGTATTATATACAATTATCCATGTGCCAAATTTTCTTTTACCACTTTTTATAGTTTGGATATTAGTAAGCTTTTTGTTCCTGAAAAGAAAATATAGCTATTTATCCAGCGCAAAAATTAAAGGTGATATAATTGTACTTACCAATACGAGGGGAATAAGCACGGTAACCTATATAAACAGTATTCGGAAAATTAGTGAAACCAACTTCTTGAATAGCAGCTTTACATCTATTAAATATGTGATAGATGGTAAAACAAAAGAAGCGTGTTTTATAACCAATAGAAAAACAAAAAATCAGCCCTCTTTTATTATTCGCTTTACCAAACAATATTATAAAAATAAAAGGCAAATCTATAAGCCGGGTTCTGTTTTCTGATTGAAATCAAATTGCCTATCATTTATCTAGCCCCAATCTCACGATTGGAATCAAGCGACCTACCCTCCGAGATCGGGCGAGCAACCCTCAATCCTCGGTATACATGGTCTTTCAGTCCGTAAGGTTTACCTTGCAATCAATGTCACCACTGACACGGTGAGCTCTTACCTCACCTTTTCACCTTTTCTCAAACGAAGCTTTCGCTTGTTTAAGTAGTTTTCCTTTCTGTGGCACTTTCTGTCTCCAATAAATGAAGCCTTCCCGTTAGGAAGTACGGTGCTCTATACTGCCCGGACTTTCCTCTCTCCCGATAATTCGAGACAGCGATAGACCGATTTGCCTTTGACGCAAAGATACGAAAAGATCCGTGAACTATTCTTTAATAAAAGTTTGTTCGCTTGTTTTTGACGCGGAAATTAATTGAATTTGATACGTTCCCGAAGCTAATTCAGAAATATCCAAGGAAGAGAAAAAATCTAAATCATTCGTTTTTTCAAATTGTATTACTCCCTTAGCATCTATAATTCGAATAGATTCTATTTTTTCAGAAGAAACAATGTACAAATTATCTTGCGTCGGATTTGGATAAATTCTTGCCGTGAATGGAAGCTCTGAAATCCCTGCATCTAACCCGCGATAAATATCTCTGTACTCAATTGCAGTTACCGTTTCATTACCACCAATCTCATTTGTTATTATTTTTAAGATCGGTTCTTTTTCGCCGTTTGTCCACCATTCATATTCATGGCTACTTGGTATAGGCAAAGGAATCCAAGTTCCTCCAAAAAATGGCAACACAAGATATAAAGAATCAATTTCTGTAATATCATGTTTGATGCGCAAAGCCTCAAATGCACCATACGGCGTCGTGATTGAACCGTATCCATCTGCAGTTGTTGTTCTTGTGCGGTGCTGGTTCCACGTTGCATCTATAATCGGATTAAAATCTATGTTCGTATAGCCACGAGAAAAATGTGAGTTGCCAAAAGCAACAGGTAATTCATACCTTTTTTCAATTGTATCTGATTTGAATGGTATGGCTTGATCATTAACAACAAGCGAAAAGCCCACGGAAGTAACACCAACGGCATTGATTCGTGTGAATTGAAAAATATCTTCAATTGTAACCGGTAGAAAAGAAGTGATTTGAGCAATTGGAATCGCAGAAGATTCAATAAAATAACTTGCTTGGTATTTTAAGGGGGCAAAAACGCCAAATGTAAAATTCACGAAAGCAGGGGCTCCAGACATGGAACGAAAATCCTTCAAAGTTTGAGAAACTGGAACTAAAGATGAAAAATCCCAAGAATAGCCAGCTCCGGTTGATTGGAAATCATAACCATTGTCATTTGCTTGACTCATCCGAATCGTATCGCCTCCAGTTGCAAAATCTCCTGATTGCAAGGTGATTTGTGCAAAAGAAATACTAAAACTAAAAAAGCTTGAAATAAGTAGTAATTTCTTCATTTATATTTTTTATGCTAAGATAAAATAAAGTATTGAAACTACTTGATTCCAATACTTTATTTACTGAAATGGTTTAAAAATAAAATTAAAACTTTCGATTTCCATATTCCTTATGGTCAAAAATATTTTGTGTCAAAACCTCTTTTTCTTGTATATTTGAATGTATGGTATTCAAAAAAAATAGTGCACAATGAAACTGCACCTCATTCGCCACGCAAAAACAGATCAAATGTCCGAATCTGGGAAGGATTTTGACCGAAAACTTCTTCCTAAAGGAATTATTCAAGCCAATGTTTTAGGCTTTTATTTACACGAACAAAACTGGAGGTCTACAGTTGTATTTTGCTCTTCAGCAGCGCGCACAAAGGAAACATTAACGATTTTAACTAATCTTGTTTTCATGGGCAAAACAATACATTCAGACGAATTATACTTGTGTGATCGGGAAATGTATTTAAAAATCATTTGGAATTTACGCCATGGAAAAGACCTTGTTTTTATTGGTCACAACGATGGTATTTCACAAATTGCTTCCTATCTTTTAGAAAAAGATATTACCCTTAAAACGTCTGGTTATGTGTGTATTGAATTTACTGCTAAAAATTGGTCGGAAGTTTCCCGAGGGACTGGTCATTTAATTGCGCAATTTCGTCCTGAGGTATATTTGCCGGAGTAGCCGTTTCTTTTTTAGAAGGTTGGGTAGGTTTATTCTCCACATAATGGTAAACAATCACATTATCAATTTGATGCTTTTCCGCTTCTGCCAACTCGGCTAAACGTACTTTCTCAAGATAAATCCCCTCCAAATCTGGCGGTTCAATACCCATTTCTTTTTCGATTTCATATTGGAATTTTGGACGTTGCGGTCCGTGGCCCTTAAATATAAAAGCAAATATAATCCCAACTCCAAATCCCATTAAGTGGCCTTCCCAAGATACTTTTTCTTCCATTGGAAAAATGCCCCAAATCATACTTCCATATATAAAGACAACAAACATTGAAATTGCTTGAAGTGGGAGAAATTTTCTGATAACCCCTGAAACAAATAAAAAAGCGGCTAATAAATAGATTAATCCACTCATTCCAATATGGTAAGACCCTTTATTTTGAGCGTAGGCCCATACTAAAACCCCGGTAAGTATCCATCCGTAAAAAAAAACTTTGAAAGCTATTTCACGGTAAAAATAAACCAATGCTGCTAATAGAAAAAAAGTGGGAATCGAATTATTGACAATATGCCTTAAGTCATTTTGAGAATGAATTAATGGCATAAAAACAATCCCTTTTAAACCCTCTATACTTCTTGGCAAAACACCATATTCATAGCTATTTAGTTTCAAGAGATGATCCGCCCAAAAAACCAACCACATTGCAACCACTACAAATAACGAATACAAAATCGCTTCTGTACTTGAGCCAAAGGGATGAGTGTGTTTTTGCATGCGCTTTTACTGACAAAAGCCATGCCCGATAAAAATACTGACAGGATGTCCTAAATTTTAGTCAACGAAAAAAACTTACCTTTTCACTTTTGAAAACCGCAGAACTCGATTGGGAGCATCGTCGGTTGTCAAAACCATTTCAGAATCATTCAAGGTGATAATTTTATATGCTTCCGAATCTGCCAATTCCAAGAATAAAGAATCTTTAGAGGCATTAACAGACCATTTTCCATTTGTCAAGGTTTGCTTCCCTACAAAATCTGGGGCTTCCAGTAAAACAGTATTATCTAGTTTAAACTCAAAAAAAGTTTTATTCTTCAAGCGTTTGAATTCAGATTTCATTTGTTCCTGCAAAAATTGACGCACCTCCTCTGAAACAGATTCAAAATAATTTGAATAATCAATCTCCTCCAATTTCCATTTACCTTTAATTTTGCTGGTAGTATCCGAACATGCTGCAAAAAAAATAACGACCAAGAATAAAAGAATTTTTTTCATACAGTTAATTTCAACAAATATACTTGGTGA
>JBIKZR010000214.1:0-4116 GCA_044354635.1 Crocinitomicaceae bacterium
ATATCCAAAAAATCTGGATAATCGAACTGATTTTTGCTAGAAGCAAAATTAATTCTTGTCGAAATATTGTTTGATGTTGCCAAGGCCAAACCGTTTTTGTTTATGAAAATGGACTTTAAAAATTTGCGTCAAACGCAATAAAACAGGATAAGGCACATGCTAAAAAGCAGTGCCTTACCTGTTAATGAAGTAGAATATTACTTAACCTCAACTTCAGCTCCAGCCTCTTCAAGAGACTTCTTAAGTCCTTCGGCTTCGTCTTTAGATACACCTTCTTTCAATGCGGAAGGAGCATTATCAACTAAATCTTTAGACTCTTTCAAACCGTTACCAGTTAATTCTTTTACAAGTTTAACAACTGCAAGTTTGTTAGGACCACCAGCTTTCAATATTACATCGAATTCTGTTTTTTCAGCAGCAGCTTCAGCACCACCGCCTGCAGCAGCCATCATTACAGGAGCAGCAGCAGCAGGTTCGATACCGTACTCATCCTTAAGGATAGTTGCTAACTCATTTACTTCTTTAACCGTTAGGTTTACTAGCGTTTCCGCAATTTGCTTTAAATCAGCCATTTTTATTTTTATTTAAAAAAAAGGTTCAACAATAATTATTAATCTATGCTCTTTGTTCGAGCGTTTTAAGAATTCCAGCAATTTTTTGGCTAGAACCCATAAGTCCAGAAACAACGTTCTTAGCAGGACTTTGAAGTAATCCAATGATATCTCCAATTAATTCTTCACGAGATTTAATTGCAACAAGTGCCTCTAATTGCTCGTCACCAATAAAGATTGCTTCTTCAATGTAAGCACCCTTTAAAATTGGCTTTGCGTTCTTTTTACGGAACTCTTGAATTAATTTCGCTGGTAAATTACCAACTTCACTGAACATTATCGAAGTTGCTCCCGCAAGAGTACTTTTCAAATCTCCATAATTCCTTCCTTCTACGCGGTCCATTGCTTTTTCAAGCAAACTGTTTTTAACAACGCGCATTCGAATGTCAGATTGAAAACATCTTCTACGAAGACTATTAACAACTTCTACTGTCAAGTCCGCTGTGTCTGCTAAATAGAAGATATTTGCATCAGTTAATTCTGCTGCTAATTCATCTATATACTTTGCTTTTTCTTCTCTTGTCATTTTTGTAAGTTTTAAGCAACAACAGATTTGGCATCAATCATAATACCTGGACTCATGGTTGAGCTCATGTAAATACTTTTGATGTAAGTTCCTTTCGCTGCAGAAGGTTTTAATTTGATAAGTGTTTGAATCAATTCGAAAGCATTTTCACGAATCTTTCCACCTTCAAAGCTAACTTTTCCAACGGAAGAATGAATAATACCATATTTGTCTACTTTGAAATCAATCTTACCAGCTTTAACTTCTTCAACAGCTTTACCGACTTCCATCGTTACAGTGCCAGTTTTAGGATTTGGCATCAAACCTCTAGGTCCTAATATTCTACCCAAAGCTCCAACCTTTCCCATTACAGATGGCATTGTAATAATAACGTCGATATCCGTCCATCCGCCTTTGATTTTTTCAATATAATCATCTAATCCAACATGATCAGCACCTGATGCTTTTGCTTCGGCTTCTTTGTCTGGAGTACAAAGTACAAGTACTCGTACATCCTTACCAGTTCCGTGAGGCAAAGCTACAGTTCCTCTCACCATTTGGTTAGCTTTTCGAGGGTCTACACCCAAACGAACACATATATCAACAGAGGCATCGAATTTAGTTGTGGAAACATTCTTAACCAAATCGCATGCTTCTGTTAACGAGTAAGACTTCGCTAAATCATATTTAGCTAAAATCTCTTTTCTTTTTTTAGATACTCTTCCCATAACACTAACGATTATTTGGTTTTAGGTGCTTCACCACCTTTAACTGTTACTCCCATACTTCTCGCTGTTCCAGCAACCATAGTCATAGCTGCATCAACTGAGAAACAATTTAAATCGGGCAATTTGTCCAATGCAATTTCACGAATGTGATCCCAAGATATTGAACCAACTTTCATTTTGTTCGGCTCTGAGGATCCTTTTTTAATTTTAGTGAATTCGATGATTTGAACTGCCGCTGGTGGAGTTTTTAAAACAAAATCAAAAGATTTATCACCATAAACGGTAATAACTACTGGAACAACCTTACCAGGACGATCTTGCGTACGTGCATTAAACTGCTTGCAAAATTCCATAATGTTAACCCCTTTTGCACCAAGTGCGGGACCAACTGGAGGCGCTGGATTGGCTGCACCACCTTTGATCTGTAATTTGATCAACGCTGCTACTTCTTTAGCCATTGTATTTGAATTATGTAGTCAAACATGAGTACTTACGGGAAGCTTTAATCGCTTTCCTCACTTCTACGGTTAATAAAAAATTAAATATCTTTTTCTACTTGCAAATAACTAAGTTCAAGTAAATTCTTTCTTCCAAATATTTTTACCATAACTTTCAGTTTCTTTTTGTCTTCGTTTATTTCGTCAACGACACCACTGAAATTGTTAAAAGGACCATCTATAACTTTAACAGATTCGCCGATAACAAAAGGTATTTTCATTTCTTCTTCACTTTCAGAAAGCTCATCTACTTTTCCAAGTATTCTATTCACTTCTGACAAACGCATAGGAACAGGTTCGCCACCTTTTTCAGTACCAAGAAATCCAATAACATTTGGTATACTTCTAATTACGTGAGGCACCTCTCCAACTAATGCGGCTTCTATTAGAACGTAACCAGGTAAGTAAGAACGTTCTTTACTTACTTTTTTTCCATTCCTAATTTGAAACACTTTTTCGGTTGGAATTAAAACTTGATCAACGAAATCGCCTAATTTCAGACGCGAAATTTCAAGGTCTAAATATTCTTTAACCTTTTTCTCTTTTCCACTAACCGCTCTAACGACATACCAACGCTTCTTAATCTCTCCCATAGCACAAATTAAAACATTCCGTAAATGAAGCCCATCGCACCTTTCCATGTCGATTTCAAATCTCCGGTTATACCGAATCCGAAATCCATCACAAAAATAAACAAAGAGATTATAACAGAAGCAACCACAACTATTATGGTATTACTTTGTAACTCTTTCCAAGTTGGCCACGATACATTGTGCACCATTTCGGTAACTGTTTCGCTGAAATAATTTTTAAATTTTGACACTTTCTATCAATTTTGCACGGGCGGTAGGGATCGAACCCACGACCAATGGTTTTGGAGACCACTACTCTACCAGCTGAGCTACACCCGTATAAAAAGGGGAGCGAACTCCCCTTTTAACTTACTAATTTTATTATAATTAAGCGATGATATCTGTAACCTGACCAGCTCCAACAGTTCTACCACCTTCACGGATAGCAAAACGAAGACCTTTGTCCATAGCTACAGGAACAATCAACTTAACATTGATGGATACGTTATCACCAGGCATAACCATTTCACGACCGTCTGTCAAGAAAATCTCTCCAGTAACATCCGTTGTTCGGAAGTAAAACTGTGGACGATATTTATTATGGAATGGTGTGTGACGACCACCTTCTTCTTTTTTCAAAACATAGATTTCCGCTTTGAAATCAGTGTGAGGCTTAACAGATCCTGGCTTACAAATTACCATACCACGTTTGATTTGAGATTTCTCAATACCACGTAATAATAGACCAACGTTATCTCCTGCTTCACCTCTATCAAGGATTTTACGGAACATCTCAACTCCTGTAACAACAGATGTCAATTTAACATCTCCCATTCCAAGGATATCAACACCTTCACCAGAGTTAATTACACCAGTTTCAATACGACCTGTTGCAACTGTACCACGACCTGTAATCGTGAAAACATCTTCAACTGGCATTAAGAAAGGCTTATCAACTTCACGAGGAGGTAATTCGATATATGTATCAACAGCATCCATTAACTCATCAATGGCAGCAACCCATTTTTCTTCACCATTCAAAGCACCTAATGCGGAACCTTTGATTACTGGAGCATTGTCACCATCATAACTGTAGAAAGAAAGTAATTCACGTACTTCCATCTCAACTAATTCAAGTAATTCCTCATCATCCACCATATCCACTTTATTCATGAATACAACTAAACGAGGAACACCAACTTG
>JBIKZR010000215.1:0-4110 GCA_044354635.1 Crocinitomicaceae bacterium
GCGCAAACTATTTGAACAAATTATATTTGGGTGCTAATATCGGCATTCGTTCTATCCGTTACCAAGATTCCTATTCCCATACGGAAACATTGACAGACACAAGTAATACACCGCTGCGTTCTTTTAATTATGAATACCAATATGATACCAAAGGAATAGGAATGAATATAAAATTGGGCGCGATTTATCTTGCTTCTGAATCCTTGCGCTTTGGTTTCGCTATCCATAGTTCCACATTCGCTGAGTTGGAAGATAATTATTCTGCAAATATGAGTGCTACGTTTCAGGATTCTATTGTTCAGATTTCTGAATCTTCTGTTCCGGAGGGAAATTATAAATATAAAATTAGAAACCCCGGTAAAATAGTTGGTTCTATAGCTTATGTTTTCGGGACAAAAGGATGTATAAATTTAGATATAGATTATTTAAATTATAAGAATGCTCGGTTCAAAACTACGGAAGATCTCGCTTATACACCTTATGATTATGCGTATGAAAATGAAATTGCCAAAACGGTATTTCAGGATGCTGTGAATATTCGACTTGGTGGCGAATTAGTCGTTTTTCCTGGATTCTACCTAAGAGCTGGAATTGGACATTATGGAAATGCGTATAAAGAATCGGAGAAAGTTGAACTGAATTCAGATCTTATTTATTCCGGCGGAATTGGAATAAAAACAAAGCTTTGCACGCTGGATGTTTCCTATCGTCATCGCAGCAATAAGCGGAATTATTATGCCTTTTCGAATAGTCAAGCGGGAATAAACAGCTCTACCGGAATTATTGTATTTAGCGGTTCGATAAGCTTCTAATACAGCGTAAAATCTACAGCAATCGTTTAACAGCTTCAGAAAGTGTGCTTTTTTCAATCTTACTTTCCACCCATGCGGTGATATTGAAATACTCCAAAATAACTTTTTCATTGCGATTATTTAAGAGTTCGTTCAATTCAACTTTCATTTCCTGCCATGTTTTCAAAATAGCTGAATTATCGGAAAGTTTAGCTATTATACGTATGTTTCGGATGCACACATTTTCAATTTCAAAACTTCGTTCCTGCTTATTGAGATAGCGATTGGTGGATTTTATTATGTACTCCAAAAAGTCATAATTTTCAAGTTCAAAGTGCAAAACAATATTAAACAACCTGGAAAAGCTGTAAATATCTTGTCGCAAATTCTGCTCGTTATCGTTCAATACTATATTTATGTACGAAAGTGCCTTTTTAAAATCTCCACTACCGAAAAAGCTATACGCTTTGCTGTAGGTCAATAAAACTTCTTGTT
This sequence comes from Crocinitomicaceae bacterium, assembly GCA_044354635.1. Classification (GTDB taxonomy): domain Bacteria; phylum Bacteroidota; class Bacteroidia; order Flavobacteriales_D; family Crocinitomicaceae; genus M0103. The sequence goes on from JBIKZR010000215.1 coordinate 1,287, forward strand.
CCTTGCTAATTTTTTCACCGTATTCCTTCTGCAAACGTTCGATTTCAGGAATTAGAATCACGCTTTCTTGAAAAGCACCCTGCGCGTGTAAAAGGGTAAGTTCTAGATTAGATGAATTGGTGAAAATCCGAACCATTAAATCCGTTGAATTGAATCCTTTAGTGCCTTCCAACGATTTTAAATCGGTGATTAATTGTTTTGCTTTTTCAAATTCCTTGCTCACAATGTAGGTGCGAAGCAGGTGGGAAAGCGTCATAACGTAGCGCTGTCCGGAGTCCTCTTTGATTTCAGGATTATGATCCAATATTTCGCGTGTCCGATTAAAAAACTGGAAACTGTCTTCAAAGTTCCGATTTGTTGCAGCGCACAACCCCTTGATATAATAGCACATCGATGATGCTCTAGTAGAAATAGCGGTATTTTTACCTTTGATTAAATGGCAATTTGCAATCTCGTCCACCACTTTTCGTTCTTCATCCGTGCGCGTGAAACCGCCACTTCTAAAAACAAGATTTATTTTAGAGTAAATAACTTGATATTCAGCTAAATTCCGCAACTTTTCGATGACTATTTCCTCTTCTTGCATGAGTTCTTCAAGGTTGGCAGAGAATTCACGTGAATCATACGCTTCCTCAATTAATTTTTTTTCCCAGGAAATCAATTCATACCAATAATAAAACTTTTCGTTTTGTCTAGCTTGTAATTTTGCCCGAGAAACAAATTTCTCACATTCTCTATACAAGGCTTTGTTGTATAAAATCTCAACATTTTTTATCTCTTGTTTTAAAATACTACTGATAGATTGCTCACTGTAAAAAGAACGTAAACTCTTCAATATCAATTTGTATAAATGATTTTTTTCAGAAGGCAAATGATTAACGAAGATCTCAGATTGGAATTCATCTTTAAGTTTTGCCTCGTCATAAGAAGACTGAGATTCAATAAAGTCAAATATTTTCAAGTAATTTTTATCCCCGGACTGCAAAGAAGATGACAATTTAAAAAAGCGCTTTTCTGATTTAGTCAGAGACTTTATAAGATTGAATAGTTCAATGGATGGCTTCATATAAATTGTAAATTTCAAAAGCTAAAAATAACGATTACGCTCCAACTTTCATGAATTAGGGTTAATTATTTGGGATTATCTCCTTTCAGTCGATGCTGCCTGCGGCGGTTTGGATTGTTACCAATAAAACTTGGGCAAAAAGAAAAGCTTCGGTTTCCCAAAGCTTTCCAACAAACAACAACAACAAACTAAAAAACCTCACATACCTATTTAAACAGGCTGGAATTAACCATTATCGGAGGGAAACTTTTTCACCTTTTTTGAGAATTACATCTGGAGATGTACTATCGTTATATTTTAATAAAGATTCCAATTTCAAGGCTTGTTCTTGAGAAACCTCCCGTAAACTCATACTTTCTGTTAATTTCAATACCTTATTTTTCGACTTATTTCTTTTTCGCTGGATGTACACAATATCGCCTTCCTCTAAGATGTCTTTTTTGGAATCAAAATCATTGTACTTGTATAATTGCCACAATCCTATTCCAAATTCTTTTGAAAGGCGATAGAATGTATCTCCTTTTTTGGCGATGATGTAATTCACCTTATTTTCATGCTTTGCAATAGTATGCGCTTGAGAACTATTTTTTTGATTGGAAACAATTAATGCTGACGCATTCAAATTATTTTGAGTGCCAATAACATCTAATTCATACAATTTAAGTTCATCAATTATAGCAATCAATAGTTCCGGATACTTAGGATTTGTAGCATAACCAGCATCTTTCAGTCCTTTTGCCCATCCTTTGTAATCTGTTAATTCTAGTTGAAATAAACCGCTGTATCTTTTTTTATCCAATAGAAAATTACTGTGATCTATATACGATTGCTCTGCATTTGCATATACACGAAAACATTCCCCTTTAGAATCATCGTCCATGTACATTTTATCCCCAGTCCAATCGTGGCATTTTATTCCAAAATGGTTATTTCCTTTTCTTGCTAATTCAGAATTTCCACTTCCAGACTCTAAAATTCCCTGCGCAAGCGTAATACTTGCAGGAATTTTACTTTGAACCATTTGTTGAACAGCAATTATCCGCCAAATTTCCGTATATTCCTTTTTAGAAAGTTGCTTTTCAATTTCACCAGCGTGTGAGAATAAAACGCCATAAAAACCAATAATAAGTGTAATCAACTTCATACTTTCTAATTATTTGTAAAGTATACAATACGCCTTAAAAATTCGAAAGTTACATAAATTGTTTAAAAGTCAAAAAAAAATGTTAATAACGGCATACCCTATTGATTAGTAGTCATTTCGTCATAGTGTAAATCCTTAATATGTCATTTTTTCCGAATTAAGGAGCGATGGAATTTTGGCTTTGATTTTGACAAACTTGAAATGCAAAAAAACAACAAAAATCAATTGTAAAGAAACATTAAAAAAGAAAAAAATGGACTTTCAGAAATTCACCATCAAAGCGCAGGAGGCACTTCAACGAGCGCAAGAAATCGCAGAAAAAAATGGCAATCAAGCAATTGAAACAGGGCATCTTCTAAAAGCAATACTACTTAAGGATAAAGACGTTACCCCTTATCTATTTGGCAAATTAGCGGTTAAACAACCACTACTTGAAATGGCGTTAGACCGAATTTTGGAAACGTATTCAAAAGTTGAAGGCGGACAAGTTTATCTTTCTCAAAACGCCAATCGCGTTCTAAATAATGCTTTAGACGAGTTACGTAAATTTGGCGATGACTACGTATCTATTGAATTAATAGTTTACGCATTAGTGGATTCTTCCGACTCCATTG
>JBIKZR010000216.1:0-4107 GCA_044354635.1 Crocinitomicaceae bacterium
AACCATCCCAACGGGTAGAATAACCGTACGAATAGACTGTCCACAAGAAGAGTCTATTTTTGCTGTATTTTATCAGTAAATCCGCTCCATAGGAAACGCCATCTTCAATGATGAAATCTTTTTTGTATACATCGTCAATTTGTGAAAATTCCGACACATCATCATACAATTTGTTTTGGTTGATGTTACTTAATTGCGAGAAATATTTGTAGTAACCTTCTAGGTTGATAGAGATATTTTTTCCAAGATCGTATTCTGCACCAACAATTGCATGCCAAGCGTATTGGATTCCATTTTTAATGCTTTTTTCACTTTGAAACTGGTTTACAAAATTTTCCTGCACATTAGTTGGTGCGGATAAAAGTCCGTTGAACAAGTTGACAATATCTTTGTCGGAGGAAGCGGAGGTGAAATTTTGTGAGAACCTTCCACCGGATAATTTAAAGCGTAATTTTTCGGTTGCATTGAATTTTGCTCCAATTCTCGGTTCAATAGAAATTGTTCCAAGCGATGCATATACTTGAGCGCGCATGCTAGGTTGCAAAACCCAACGGTTTCGAACAATTCGGTAGGTGAAATATGCGCCAATTTCTGTGGTAAAATTGGTTGCTTCAATTTTTCGTTTCGCTTCGTTAAACGTAACAAAGGAAGTGTTGAATCCGCTGAAATTCAATCCGTAATTCATTTCTCCTTCGTTTTTTAAGAAATACGAGAAATCAAATCCAACATCAAATCCACCAATTTTACTTAATCTTGGTTGTACTAAATTTTCTGAAAAGGTAGTTTCATAGGTGCTTCCGTTAACGTGACCTTTAATAATCATTGGTGAAGTTCCTGGAACAAGTAGAAAGTTCATTCCGCCTCCAGATGCTTTCCAGTCTAAATCTGCAACAGAATAATTTACACTGTCTCGGTTGTGAAAAGCAAATGCAGAAAATTTTGATCCTCCTTCGCTGTTAAAAGTTGCTTTACCATATAAATCTGTGAAATGAAACGGTAAACCTTTACCGTCGTTTATGTTGGGATACAAACTTTTGGAAGTATAATCCAACAAACTGTGTTTACCCGACAAAACATACGATCCAGCGCTCGCTGTGCCATCTTTTCTTTTTGAAAAAGGACCTTCCAAAACTGCTTTCGCAAGAAATGGAGAGGTAGAAACTTTTCCTCCAAATTGTTTTCTATTGCCATCCCGATAGGAAATATCCATTACGGACGAAATTCGTCCACCGTATTTTGCATCAAATCCACCAGTGTAGATATCTACATTTTTAACCAATTCCGTTTCAAAAACAGAGAAGAAACCAATCGAGTGAAATGGATTGTAAATCGTCATACCATCCAATAAAATCTTATTTTGGATCGGTGTTCCGCCGCGAACATATAGCTGCCCGCCTTGATCTCCAGTTGTTACCACTCCAGGAGTAACGGAGAACGCGCCGACAATGTCATTTTCACCACCAACGCTTGGAATGCGCTCCAAACCTTTTTTATCTAATTTTAATTGAGAAATCAATACTTCGTTTTTCTTTTGCTTCGCTTGTGCGCTTACATTTACTTCGTCCATTTCTTTGACTGCCGCCAATTTTTCCAGTTCAATTTTAACGTCCAATATTCCTTTTGCAAGTTTAACTTCCACGTTTTTCGTGTACGTCTCATAGGAAAAATTGTCAACCTTCAAAATATAACGACCAGGTGCGATTTTAGGTAAAGAGAAAAAACCGTTTAAATCTGTTAATGCTCCGGAAACGGTGGAACTATCCGAAGCATTCATCAAACGAATCTTCTCAAATGCCATTGGTTCCCCATTTGTTTTATTATAGATAAATCCTCGAATGGAATAATCTTGGGCAGAAACAACACTAACGATTAAAAGGTTGAATATCAGAAGTATAAAAATTTTCATAGAATTAACAGTTCTTTTGAGTTTTCGAAGATAAGATATTCTACGGATTTGACAGGTGATTGCGGTTAAAACAATTTTAATTGTAGCAAATATTTAGCTAGTGGTTTTTGTTCTGAAGCATTTTTTTTGCTTTTTCCCAATAAACATCCATTTCTGTTAAATTCATATCTTGAATACTTTGCTCTTCATCGATAATCATTTTTTCCATTAACTGAAAGCGATCTATAAACTTCTTATTGGTTTTTGCCAATGCATTTTCCGGGTTAATATTTACAAATCGTGCATAATTTACAAGCGAAAACAAGACATCCCCAAATTCCTCCTCCATGTGTTCCGAATTCTTGGTTTGTTCCACCTGAAATTCTTCCATTTCTTCTTTTACTTTTTCCCAAACGGCTTCTTTCGAGTCCCATTCAAATCCAATTCCTTTAACTTTTTCTTGAATTCTAGACGCTTTCACCATAGCAGGAAGGGAAGAAGGAACTCCTTGAAGAACGGAAGTTTTTCCTTCGTTTAATTTAATTTTTTCCCAATTGGCTTTAACTTCTTCTTCTGTTGTAGCCTCAATATCTCCGTAAATATGTGGGTGTCGGTGAACCAATTTATCACAAATCGCATGAAGCACACTTTCAACCGAAAAAGCGCCTTTTTCTTCTCCTATTTTACAGTAGAAAACCAAATGCAAGAAAAGATCGCCAATTTCTCCTTCCAGAGATTTTAAGTCATTGTCAATTATAGCATCTGCTAATTCATAGGTTTCTTCGATTGTCAATGGTCGCAGCGATTCCAGTGTTTGTTTTTTATCCCAAGGGCATTTTTCACGGAGCTCATCCATGATTTTCAAAAGTCGCCCAAAAGCTAAAAGTCGTTCGTCCATTTTTTTTTCTAAAAGTAGAAATTTTTTAGAAATCTTTCGTAAATCATTACATTTGTTCTAGCTATGTATAACCTCAAATGGATACTCTGGATGTTCGTCGTATTTTCTTCCCATGCTCAAATGGGGAAAGAATTGGGAATTGAATTTCGTCAAAAACTGGGTTTTCTTGCTGCGCATCGTGGCGTAATGGGACATTTAGCGGAAGGACATGCTTTTGCAGGCGAAGTTTCTTTTTTTCAGCAAACAAGAGGAAAAAAGCAATGGCACAGCGCATTTAATTATCCTCAAGTTGGTGTAACATTATTTGGTGGATCCGTTGGGAATAATACAATTCTCGGCACATATTGGGGAGCCTACAGCTTTATAGAATTTCCATTCACACATTCCGATAAATTCGGATTTTCTGCTAAAATTGGTTCTGGATTGGGGTATGGAACCAAAATATACGATCCGATAAGCAATCCAAAAAATGTTGCGATGAGCGCTCACCTCAATGCGCTAGTTTGTTTTGGTTTGAAAAGTTCCTACACCTTTGGTCGCAACAAAATTACCGCAGGCGCAGATATGACGCATTTTAGTAATGGAGCTTCTAAAGTTCCCAATCTTGGTGTGAATTTACCATATCTTTCCTTGGGATATTCCAGAACGATCCAATCCAAACCGAAAGACACTTTAGTTTTACAAAATCAATTACCATATAAAAAATGGTTATTTGCAGTTACGCTGATTGGTTCGTCTAAAGAAACGTTTCCAACCGGCGGTAAACAACATCCTGTTTTTGCAGTTAGCACCAGTTTTAGATGGTTTAAGAAACCAAAAGTTGGCGTGGAAGTAGCGTTTGATGTTATTTCGAAACAGGCAATTCTCAGTTACAAGAAAGAGATTCAGAAAACACAATGGGATATTTTACAAATGGGACTTTATATCGGCTATTTGGTTCCACTGGATAATTTCCATCTAACAATTGGAATGGGAATGTATGTGAAAGATAAATACCAGCCGGAAGATTTTATGTACCACAGAGTTGGAATGCGGTATTATTTTAAAAATGGAATCAATACACAGATTATTTTGAAATCCCATTGGGCTAGGGCAGACTACGTTGAATGGGGAATTGGATATACGTTTAATTATGTAAAGAAATGATGGTACGCGTTTTAATTTGGAGCTTTTTTGTTTTGATTTTATTTTCCTGCAAGAAATCGGAAGATAGAGCATGTTGGAAATCTACAGGTGAAGAAACGAGTATTGAAATGCAATTGGATCCGTTTTCAAAAGTATTTCTGCACGAACACATTGAATATGTATTAGTGCAGGATTCTGC
>JBIKZR010000217.1:0-4106 GCA_044354635.1 Crocinitomicaceae bacterium
GGCTTTTACAGCATGGTTATACCATTTCTAATCCGGTTTTAACAGTTTATGCAAGTCCATTAGCCACGCCAAATCCAGGTTCTTTTGCGGTTAATTGTGGCGGAACGACAAGTTCTTGCACTGATTATGGACTACCGTTACACCATGGATTGGATATTACCAGAATCAAACAAATTATGTCCGTTTAAATTTTGGAAATTATGGCCCTGTGGCTCCTGGAAATTATACCGTTACGTTTACATTCCCTTCTGGCGTAACACCAATTGTGAGTTCTATTAATATTCCTGGATATTCCATTTCTGGTAATACCATTACGTGGAATTTAAATGCTACACAATCCTCCTTTTCTCAAAGTGATGTTATCCAATTTAATACACCAAGTGGCATTGCGAGTGGCACACAACATTTCTTCACTTCTACCATTGCGCCAGTGGGATCGGTGACAGATTGCTGTACAACGAATAATGCAGGTTCACTTTTACAAATTGTTGGAAACAGTTACGACCCAAATGATAAAACCGTAAATCTCGAAGAAAGTATTTCTCCAGTTATTCAGGATGAATTGACATACACCATTCGTTTCCAGAACACAGGAACTGCGCCAGCACAAAACATTCATATTACGGATACTTTGAGTAGTAATTTGGATTGGACGACTTTAACAGTAGTTGAAAATACACATACAATGCAGTTGGTAAATTTAGGAAATGGCGTAATTCGTTTTGAATTCCCACAGATTTGGTTACCAGACAGTACTTCAAATGAACCACTAAGTCACGGACATGTCGTTTTTAAAATCCGTGAAAAAGAAACAAATATTGCCGGTAGCGAAATTTTCAATACAGGATATATTTATTTTGATTGGAATCCAGCAATCATTACGAACACAACGTACAACTTTAATTCAGAATTAGGCGTGTCAGAATTAGAAATGGAAGTTTCTGTTTATCCAAATCCAACTTCGGAACGTGTGCAGATTTCCTCTGCACTAACGATTGAATCTGTCGAATTAATGGATGTCTCCGGAAAATCATTAGTGAAGCAAGCGTGCACATCCGATAAAACAGAGCTAAACATTGGTTCTCTTTCCAGCGGAATATACCTGTTACACGTTGCAACAAGCAAGGGTATAATTTCAAAAAGAATTGTAAAAAATTAACGTGAACATAACGCTTGAAAATCCCTTCGAATTATTCGTGGGGATTTTTTTTTGGATAACAGTATGGCATGAATAAGCCAAAAAAAAACGCTCCTGTTATGGAACGTTTTTAAGTATGTGTGTGGCTTATTTTACAAACCAAAAGCTGCTTTTACCTTCTCTACATAGTCTAATTTTTCCCATGTAAACAATTCAACTTCCATTGTTTTAATTTTTCCGTCTGGCGATTTGAATGATTTTGTAACCACTTCATTTTTACGTCCCATGTGCCCGTAAGCAGCAGTTTCAGCATAAATTGGGTTACGCAGTTTCAAACGTTGCTCGATGAAGTATGGACGCATATCAAAAATTGCTTCCACTTTCTTAGCGATTTCTCCGTCTGTCATGTTCACTTTTGATGTTCCGTATGTCGTAACAAATAAACCACATGGTTTCGCTACTCCAATTGCGTAGGAAACTTGCACCAATACTTCGTCGCACAATCCTGCAGCTACGAGGTTCTTTGCAATGTGACGCGTTGCATACGCCGCTGAACGGTCTACTTTTGAAGGATCTTTTCCTGAGAATGCGCCACCACCGTGAGCACCTTTTCCACCATACGTATCCACAATAATTTTACGGCCTGTTAAACCAGTATCTCCGTGCGGTCCTCCGATAACGAATTTACCTGTTGGATTGATATGGTAAGTTATTTGGTCGTTGAATAATTTTTGTAATTCAGGTTTCAATTTTGCTTTCACACGTGGAATTACCAGCGCGATAATATCTGCCTTAATTTTAGACAACATTGCTGTTTCTTCGTCAAAATCATCGTGCTGTGTGGAAACAACAATAGAATCAATACGCTGTGGCACATTGTCATCGGAGTATTCGATTGTCACTTGCGATTTTGCATCTGGACGCAAATAACCGATAAGTTCAGAATCATTGTTACGGATTTCAGATAATTCCTGAAGAATTTTGTGCGCTAAATCCAAGGCCAAAGGCATGTAATTATCTGTTTCTTTTGTTGCATAACCGAACATCATTCCTTGGTCCCCAGCTCCTTGTTCTTCTGGATTGCTGCGTTCCACACCTTGATTGATATCTTCTGACTGATCGTGCAATGCAGATAAAATACCGCAAGAGTTTGCATCAAACATGTATTCAGACTTCGTGTAGCCAATTTTACGAATCGTTTCGCGTGCAATCGACTGAACATCCAAATAGGTATTCGTCTTGATTTCTCCAGCTAAAACTACCAAACCTGTAGTAACCAATGTTTCACAAGCAACTTTCGATTGTGGGTCAAAAGCCATGAAATTATCGATTAAAGCATCTGAAATTTGATCGGAAACTTTGTCAGGATGCCCTTCTGAAACTGACTCTGATGTAAACAAATATGACATTTTATATTTTTTAGATTATAGAAACACGAAATTAGTAAAAAAAGATTGCATCGGAAAATGAAAAAGAGGCGATTTAGGCCCAATTTCATAAAATAAAGCAGATGTATTGAAATCTTCTCGTTTGGAGAAGCGAAAGTTGGATAATACTGCCTTAGGATTAAGGTAACGTCTCAATTTTTCATTCCGCCTGGTTGACAGCACAATGGCAGTTTTAGAACCGCTTCTTTTGTTGCTTTAGAGGAATCTGCATCGTAGCCAGTTTCGTTTATTACACTTTTTATCTGTTCCAAATTGATCTTTTTTGGCACATACTTTACGGTAACTTTTTTTGTTTCCAAGTCTAGTTCTGCAAATTTCACACCCTTGGTGTAATTCAATGCATCCTCAATTCGGACTTTACAATCGCCGCATTCGGCTGAAGTTTGTAGTACAACTGTTTCCATTTTTGGATTTTTTTCCTGCGAAAAAACAGCGTTTACAAGGAAGATACTAAGGAATACGATTACATAATTTTTCATCTTTTTATTGGTGTTATTTAGGTTAAACTTACTTATTTTACTTTTTTCTTAAAATGGAATACCGAACTCCAGCGTAGATGTTGATTCCCATCACAGGACCCCAAATCCGAGTAGCATCAAACGTATTTCCAAATGGATTATCCGCATCAATTACCGCATTTTTCTGCTTGAAATTTGTTAGATTTTCGCCACCAATGTACAGATCCCATTTCTTTATAACATGCGTAATTTGGGCATTTACCATTGGATAAACCTTACTGTATTCAACACCATCCGTTGGCGTAATTCCAGGCAATCTCGACTCGCCAAAAACAGATAACGTCGCGTCGTATTCCCAGCGCTTGTTGCGGGTAATATAACCGATATTGAAAAATCCTCTTTGGCGCGGAATCATGACCTGCTGTTGCATTTTTCCTGCGTATTCCGATTTTACATCCAAAAATTTATAGGCCAAACGCATATTTAAATTTTTAACGACAGAGAAACTGAGCTCCGTCTGAAAACTGTTGGAATAAGACTTCCCATCTAAATTTTTAAATTGAATCGCCTGCGGATCTTGATCCCGATCAACGATTAATTGATTTTGAAACAAGGTGTGGTAATAATCCAGCGTTAGGTTTGCTTTCTGCTTGAATAGTTTAAATTCCTGCACAATGGAACCGCCAAAATTCCATGAGATTTCAGGCAATAATTCTATTGGCCTAAGCCATGTTTTGGAACTGGCAAGCAACGAAATATTATCCACCATAAAATTGGGAACTCGCCAACCTTTTCCTGCCGTAAAGCGTAGATCTGTTTTTTCCGTCAGAAGATATTTTGCGTGCAAGCGCGGAGAAAATTGCAACCCAAATAAATTATGGTAATCCAATCTGCTTCCTAAAACACTGGTTAAGCGCATTCCTGAATAGGTGTATTCGCCAAATATTCCTGGAACAATTTCTATTCTGTTATCGGTCATTGAATCTTGTTTTTGCTGCATATCGATATAAACAGCGCTCGTTCCCAGTTTTATTTTGTGATCCGTTGTTCCGATTATTCCAT
>JBIKZR010000218.1:0-4090 GCA_044354635.1 Crocinitomicaceae bacterium
CAATTCGTAATATCTGAAAATGGATTCCAATTGACTTGCTACAATAGCACCAAGTTTTTCAGCCGATTTCTTATCGCCAGCTTTGTATAAAATACCAATATAATCGTGCAAAATACCATCTGAAAATGCAGTCAAACTGATTCCATCACTTTCATACTTCCCTCTTCCTGGATTTGGCTCTCCATAATCGATTACAATATCTGCCGGCATCACTTCCAAAGAGCGATTAATCAAAGCGGCAGCTTTCTTTTTGTATTCTGCAACTTTTTCATCAACCCCAATTAGTGTTGCTTCCAACTGATTCGCTTGCGGCGTTTGACCATTTTTAAGCAACAACTTAATGTTATTCAATTTGTTGTCGCGAATTTGAATTTCACGATCCGCTTTGGTTAAATAATCATCCGCCAAAGAAGCAAAGTGCAAACGGTACTGAGAAGTGTGACGACGTGTATAATAATCCGTCAGAACAGTTGGATTATTCATTGCGCCATAATCGTATAATTGCATTAAATTAGAATACATTTTATCCGAATAACGGTCTTCCATTTTATTCAACGGACTCAGTTCGAATGCCATTCCATTTTGTTTGATGTAACCTTTTTGGTATAATGCAAGCGAAACATCTGATCCACCTGGACTGGAGAAATAAATTCCTCGCTTCCAATCGTTGTTTGCAAGAATATCCAACATCATTACTTGTTCGCGGGTAAGACCACGTGCTTCAAATGTAAATGTCAATGCATCGAAGCATTCTTTCGCTTGATTGGCTTGAATAACGCCCGATTTCACCGCATTTTCTTTATTAACCGGCAGTACAAATCCTGAACTTGGGAAAACGCGAACCATTCTCTGTCCTTGGTATAAAACAAGGTTGTTATCATCGCGAACAAATGCCATTGCATCCTTAAGATTTGTTGTATTCCAAGGTTTTTCAAACTCCGTTAAAAGATTTTGGAAGGACTGCGCTTGACCTTCCGGTAGCGTTATCAACCCATTTTGAATTCCAGAAAGAATCTCAAATGCCGCGCGGTATTTCGCATAAATGGCTTCCGCACTAGTTGCTCCTTTGTTTGTCATAAGGTCAACTTTCAGCTGCTCAATTCTATTCAATGCATTTGCATTTGTGGAAGAAATCCCTGCGAGAATACTGGAAACTTGTGCGTTGAATGCCTCCAGTGCATTTGCAACCCCTGGACCATTACTTTTCACACGCATTGTTATCACTTTGTTCAAAATCTCATCGGATGCGTTCAAATAGAACAATTCAAATAAGTTAGAAAACAATACCTGATCCGTATTTCCAGCATACATTAGGATTTGATCCTCCGTAAATTTGATTGGCAAAGGATCTGATTCGTAAGCACGCATTTTCATTTGATCTGTATACCAATCCGTTTGCATTAACGATAAATTACAAACGCGCACGTCGGTTCGTTTGCCTTCTACTTCCTGCATATACCATAATGGGAACGTATCGTTGTCGCCATTTGTGAAAATAATTCCATTTTTCTGACACGATTCTAAGTAGTTCAAGGCTAAATCACGCGCAGAAGTTTTTAAACTTCTATCGTGGTCATCAAACCCCTGCATTCCCATAATTAAAGGAACAAATAATCCCAACAAAACAGCAACTATAGCACCTTGAGAATCTTGTTTTAATACTTTTCTCAATCCCATCATTAGTGCAATTGCGCCTAGACCAATTCCGGAAATCAACAACCAGGAAAGCGTATTTGGCATGGAAACTTCACTTCCTGTATCAATTATCAAGAAAAGTAATAATCCGCCGCCGGCAACAACCAACGCTTTAACCATGTCTTTTTTCTCAAAACGCTTGAAAGCATCGTACAATGCATAAACACCAATTCCAATCCATAGAGCAAAAAAGTAGAAAGATCCAGCGTAAGCGTAATCTCGTTCTCTCGGTTCCATTGGTTTTTGATTCAAATAAACCACAATGGCTAAACCGGTAAATAAAAATGCCAGCAATACAACAAAAGCATCTTTCGGCGCTCTATAAAAGTGGAAAAACAAGCCGATAATTCCCAATATTAATGGCAAAAAGAAAAATGTGTTGTGCGAAGGATTCTCCGAAGTATAAAATGGAGCGCCATCATCTTGGTTACCTAAACGTGCATTATCCACAGCACTAAATCCTGAAATCCAGTTTCCGCGCATATTATCCCCATCGCCTTGAATATCATTTTGTCGACCGGCAAAATTCCACATGAAATAACGGATATACATCCAATTCACCTGATAACGTGCAAAATAAGTCAAATTTTCACCGAAAGAAGGCAAACGTTGTCCGTCACTTCCTATCTCTGTTACTGTTCCGTCATTAGCGTCATAACCAGACCATTCCTTGTAGCCATTCTTTTTTTGCTCTTCCTGGCTCCAATACATTCGCGGAAAGAATACACTTTGGGCATAGGTCGCAACGCTATTTAATCTTTCTTGTGCATTCGATTCAAAGTATTTCTCCTCAACTGAAGCAGCCTTTTCCTTGGCAAAGGCATTTGCTCTTTTCTCATCCTTAAAAGCCTTTAAAACCTTTTCGCCTTTAGAAACGATGAATCGACGCACATAAAAAGGCGAGCGATTTTTATACATTTCAGGAGGATTCTCTTTTGAATTCCACTGCGGACCGAATAAAATTGGTGCAGAACCGTATTGCTCACGTTTTAAATACGAGTGCAAAGTGACTAAGTTTTCAGGGTCATTTTCATCCAAAGGCGTATTAGCATTTGAACGTATAACGATGACTGCAAAAGATCCGTAACCAATTAATAAAAGAATTAAACCCATCGTTGCATTGTAAACGATTGAATTATTTTTTCTTCGGGCATAACGAATCAACCAAACGCAAGCGAAAACCAATAAAGCAAAGAAAAAGATCGTTCCAGTGTAAAATGGTAAACCCAACGAATTAACAAAAGCAACTTCAAAGGAAGATGCCAAAGAAATAGAACCTGGAATAATTGCTTCTTGAATAAAACCAAGAATTGCTACAGATAGAATTCCGGTTATTAAAATCCCTTTAAAATCAGCCACTTTCTTATGGCGGAAGTAAATCACAAAACTAATTGCTGGAACAACTAATATTCCTAATAAATGGACACCAATAGCTAGGCCAAGCAAGAACATGATTAATAACAACCAACGGTTTGGAGCATATTCAGCGGAAAGTGTTCCGTTTTGAACGTGCGCCATTTCTTCGTCCCATTTTAATATCGCCCAAAAAATTACTGCAGTAAATAAAGAAGACATTGCGTATACCTCGCCTTCCACAGCCGAAAACCAGAAGGATTCAGAGAACGCATACGCCAAAGATCCAACAATAGCACTTCCGAAAATGGCAATTTTATCTCCAGAAGACAACTCTATTTTATCGCGCAAAGAAATCTTTTTCAACAATGAAGTCATCGACCAAAACATAAACAAAACCGTCAAGGAGCTAGAAATTGCTGATAATCGATTGATCCACACAGCAACATGCTCTGGTTCTGCAAAAAAGGAAAATAATCTGCCGAGAACCATAAAAAACGGTGCGCCTGGCGGGTGACCTACTTCTAACTTATATGCTGCAGTAATATATTCACCACAATCCCACAAACTGACTGTGTCCTCTATTGTAATAAAGTAAACAACTGTCGCGATTAGAAAAACCAACCAACCTAGGTAAACGTTCCATTTTTTGTAACTCATGCTTTTTATTTTTTAGTCTTGTATAAATTAATCTTTTGATGGCAATTTTTTCCAAATGAAAAGTTTGCGATGTGCGAATTTAAAAATATAATGCAAGGAAGTTGTCCATTAAAAGTGAAAAAATGCCAAATTATTTAATTTTGAAAAATCTTTGCAAAAGTTTGTGATCATCCTCCACTTAAAAAAAAAAACTTTTTTTTATCAAATCGCTTTCAAATTTAAATTTTGTTGCTAAATTTGCCCTCGCATCGCAGGTCCAGTAGCGGTGTTTTAATTGGCCCATGGTGTAACTGGCAACACGTCGGTTTTTGGTACCGAAGAGTCTAGGTTCGAGCCCTAGTGGGCCAACAAAAAGCTTCATCGAAAGATGAGGCTTTTTTTA
>JBIKZR010000219.1:0-4077 GCA_044354635.1 Crocinitomicaceae bacterium
TGGCCGATTAAACAAAAATATGGCAATAAAATTTCATGGGCGGATCTAATGGTGCTCACCGGAAATGTTTCTTTGGAATCCATGGGTTTCAAAACATTTGGTTTTGCTGGTGGTAGAGCAGATGTTTGGGAACCGGAAAAAGATATTTATTGGGGTTCAGAAAAGAAATGGCTGGAAGACAAGCGCTATTCTGGCGACCGACAATTGGAAAATCCACTTGCTGCGGTTCAAATGGGATTGATTTATGTGAACCCGGAAGGTCCCAACGGGAATCCGGATCCAATCGCTGCGGCAATCGATATTCGAGAAACATTCGGGAGAATGGGAATGAACGACGAAGAAACAGTAGCACTTATTGCTGGCGGACACTCGTTTGGTAAAACCCACGGAGCAGGTCCTGCATCGCATGTTGGTGCTGAACCGGAAGCTGCGCCAATCGAAGAACAAGGTTTTGGCTGGAAAAGCACCTACAAATCCGGAAAAGGCGCCGATGCAATTACATCTGGCTTGGAAGTAACGTGGACAACAACACCAACTAAATGGAGCCACGATTTTTTCGTGCTTTTGTTTGCCAATGAATGGGAATTAACTAAAAGTCCCGCTGGGGCGCACCAATGGGTTGCAAAAGGCGCTTCAGCGATTATTCCCGATGCCTTCGATGCTACAAAAAAGCAGTTACCTACGATGTTGACAACCGATCTTTCCATGCGTTTTGACCCGGCTTATGGGAAAATATCCAAACGATTTTTGGAAAATCCAAAAGAATTTGAAGATGCTTTTGCCCGCGCTTGGTTCAAATTAACGCACCGCGACATGGGTCCCAACGATTTGTACCTTGGACCTGAAGTTCCGAAAGAAGATCTTATTTGGCAAGATCCAATTCCAGCAGTAAACCATGAATTAATCGATAAACAAGATATTGCGCAGCTTAAAACAACGATTTTGGCTTCTGGATTGACTTCGAGTGAATTAATAGAAACAGCTTGGGCTTCTGCATCCACGTTCAGAGGTTCAGACAAAAGAGGTGGTGCAAATGGCGCACGGATTCAATTGGAACCGCAAAGAAATTGGGAGGTTAACAACCCGGCACAATTGCAAAAGGTTTTGACTGCTCTTGGAAAAATTCAAAAGGATTTCAATGCTAAAGCAGTTTCTAAGAAAGTTTCCATGGCGGATTTAATTGTGTTGGGTGGATCAGCAGCGGTGGAACAAGCAGCGAAAAAAGCTGGTTTTCCAGTGGAAGTGCCATTCATGGCAGGACGAATGGACGCGCTGCAAGAGCAAACGGATGTAAAATCGATGGCAGTTTTAGAGCCGATGGCAGACGGTTTCCGTAATTATTCCAAAGCGCAATATACTATTTCTACAGAAGAATTATTGGTGGATAAAGCGCAATTACTTCGATTGACTCCGCCGGAAATGACTGTTTTAGTTGGTGGAATGCGTGTCTTGGATGCAAATTATTCCAATTCAAAAGAGGGTGTTTTCACTGCACGACCAGGTGTTTTATCCAATGATTACTTTGTTAATTTGTTGGATATGGATATCGTTTGGAAAGCAACCTCCGACACGAAAGAAGTGTTTGAAGGAACAGACCGCACAACTGGTAAACGGGTTTGGACAGCAACACGGGCGGATTTAATTTTTGGATCAAACTCCGAACTGCGCGCTTTGGCAGAAGTGTATGCTAGCGCGGATGCTAATGAAAAATTAGTGAAGGATTTTGTCGCGGCGTGGACAAAAGTCATGAACTTAGATCGATTTGATTTGAAATAAAGCCATCTTTCTTTCTAAATATTAGGCCTGATAATTTCTCGGGCCTATTTTTTTTGCCCGATTGAAGCTATAACCTTATGGTGTAATTCATTTTAATGTGTAGTGCTAAAACCAGGTTAAAAAAAGCTAATAAATAGAAGTGGAGCTTTTTTACTTAGGCTAGAGAGCGGTATTTCCTCCAAATTTTAAGAAACTCTTTTGCATACCAATACACGAGAAATGGGAAGACAACAAAGGATAATTTGTTGAAGCGGAAAGCCGCCGAAAAATCAAAATGAATCAGATGTTGTGTTGCTCTAGTGAGTCCGCAACCAGGACAAGTTTTATCTAATAATAGAACGGAAAGACAAGTCGATTGTCCTTTATCAAAATAAGTAGGAGGGAAGATCAGCAAAACGATTGGAAGTGCGATCATCCCTCCTATTAGAAATAGTAGAAAATATTTTTTCACGTGTTAGACAGAAATTATCTGTTGTCTCTAATTTTTATGAATGCGTGAATTACACCAGGTATGTAACAAAGGAAACTTAAAAGCAGGTTGATTGCAACATCTTTTAAATCCCAATCCGTAACAATTCCAACCGCCACAAATGGGATAAGTATTGCCAAAAGATACAACAGAATCAATTCATCATCGGAATTGTTTGCTGGTGCATTTTTTACAGCCTTCTTAGTAGCTAAAGCCTTAGCCACTGTTTTTAATTCGTGTTGATTAAACGCATTTTTAGTTGCAATAGGTGCATCAGCAGTTGCATTTTTAGTGACAGACACTATCTTTTTGTCTGCAGCTTTTGTGCTTGCTTGCACCTCCTGTGTAACCGTAGAATTATCTAGGATAGATTTAGCTGTATTCGTTTGTAATTTACTAATTGAAGCGCTTGCATACGTTTTTTCAGTAGGTGTTTGTTCTGCAGTTTCCGTACCATTTGTATTGCTTTTCAGCGAGTTCCACGTAATGTGGTAACCAGGATTGTGAACTCTTTTTTCAATAGAACAAGCTGGAGCAATCACCGCAACGGATACTCCAATTAAAATAAGTTTAAAAATTTTTTTCATAGAAAATAAATTAAAAGGTTAATAATTAAGTCCTAATTTAAATTTTAAAGCTTTAAAAATTGCAAGCTAGCCGGTAAAGTTATGAACAGCGGAATAGTGGGAATGATATTATTTTGCAATGAAGGGAATAAGCTTGTTGAGAAACAGCATCTTTTCGTTGTTTGTTTTAATTTTGAAAAAAGCTAAGCAATCGTGTTGGAAGGTACCTAATGTCTAATAAAAACCCCTATGTAATTTGTTTCTTTTTTCTTTATGCATGGCAAATGTATTTTCCTTTTCAAAAACACATTTTAACGAATTAAGAAGTATTTTCTCTCAAAAATCAATTTTTTTTCAGTGCACATTAATTTTATGTGAATTACACATAATCTATTTTCTTCGCTCAGCTAATTTTTTTGCTTTTATTAATAAATGCACTAATTTTTTCGTTAAAGTTAATTCCCTCCCGTATAGCCTTTCTACCACTCGCATATCGGAACCCTTTTTTTTTAATGGGATTCAATCTCAATAGGCGGTTGAAAAAATATAGCTACAAAGGAGTGATTAACATAAAAGCATAACACTAAAATTTATATTAAAAAATAATCGATTTGTGAATTAACTTAACCTAAAATTAATTAGTTAGTTTCATTTAGTTTATACGCTTTAGGTTCTTTTGTGAGACACAAATAAAACTCCATAACATGGAACAAATAAGCACTTTGATGAATACTAAACCTGCCTTTTCCCTTCAAAAAACAGCACAGAAGTTCCTTTATAAGCAAGTGATTGCTGTTGGTAGGTTTTTTTTTGTGAGTGGCTTGTTTGCAAAGAATTCACTTTCTAAGCGTCTCGTATTTAAAAGTAGCTGGAAGTTTAAATTAATGAGCCTTTTGGCTATGGTGATGTTTGTGGTTAGCGGGGTAAAGGGGCAGACTGCTTATTCTATGTCATCTGGAAATAAAACTTGGGATTTTACAGGGACATGGGTAGTAAGTTCAGGCACATATTCTGGAACAGATGCAGGTAACTGGGCAAGTGTGGGAATTATTGGAACAGGATCTTCGGTTACAACAGGATTAAGGACTTCAAAAACATCAGCCACAATTACATCGGGTATGTCAGGGGGATTTCAAAAGCCCTCAGGAACAGTTCAGTTTCTTTCTTCAGGTTCAACATCCACCCCAGAATCTGTTGCAATTGATTTACTATTAGATTTCACAGGACGAACTGCGGGAACATTGAGCTTTGATTGGGCAGCAATAG